>JANOBX010000115.1:0-36440 GCA_031411875.1 Burkholderiales bacterium
AGCAGGCACCAGCCGATGAAGAACAGCAGAGTGCTCATGCCTCTTCAACCGCGCGGGCTGCCGGCCTTCTGGGCCCACTGCGGCGCAGCTTCTTCGGGCTGGAAGACCTGGTCGATGCCGCCCAGCATGCCCGCGGTCACCATGGCGGCCAGGGCGAAGGAAAAGGCGCGGTGAAGGATGCGTTGGAACATGATGGACTCCGTGGGGTGTGGGGCTGCGATGGATGAACTATCGGCAAGTCCGCGCCGCGCCACCATGCGCTTGCGATGAACCGCGGCCCGGGCGCGATGAACCGACGCCACGGGCCTTCTGGCTGCAAGCCAGGCCTCAGCGCAAGGGCTCAATCGCCAGCAACGGCAGCGGCCACACCACCTGCGCGCCATGCCTTGGTGGCGCTGGCCATTCGCAGGCCGCCAACGCCCGCGCCGGGGGCCGCAGTCGCGGCAGCTGCAGCAAGGCATTGAGCCAGCCGCCGTGGCCAACGACCAGACGCGGCGCACCCGACCCGCTGGTGTCCGCCACGAATGCCCCCACCCGCGCGGCCACCTGCGCCAGGCTTTCGCCACCGCCCGGCGCGTGGTCTAGCAGGTCCTCTTGCCAGCTTTCCACCTCGGCCCAGGCGATCTCTGTCCAGGGGCGGCCGTCCCAGCCGCCGAAGTCCATTTCGGCCAGGCGTTCGTCGACGTGCACACGCCAGCCCCAGCGCGCCAGCTGCCGGCCCACGTCGCGACTGCGCGTCAGCGGCGACACCCACACTTCAGGCGCCAGCCCTTCGCGCCGCGCCAGCAAGCGGATGCGGTGTGCCAGCCGGCGCGCCTTGCGCCGGTCCACCGGAATGTCGGTGCGGCCGATGCAGCGCCCCGCCGCACCGATGGCCCGCGGGTGCCGCCAGCACCACAGCATCGGCCTGGCAGGTGCCGTCATCCGCGTGCCATGGCCGCCAGCGCCGCCAGGTAGACGGCCAGCTCGCTGAACTGCTGCGTGGCCCCCAGCGCGTCGCCGGTGTAGCCACCCAGGCGCAGGCGCAACCAGCGCGCCATCCACAAGGTCACCACGGCCGCGGCGAGCGCAGCCCACAGCAGCACTTCGGGATCGACGAACAGCGCTGCGGCCACCGCCGCCAGCGCGGCCCAGGCCAGGGCCAGGGCGAGCCCGAAGCCGTCGACCTGCTGCGCCATCGGCTTGGCCTTGGCGTGTTCGGCGTCGCCGCCGTAGGGCAGCAGACGCAACAGCAGCACGGTCGCGCTGCGCGACCAGGCATGGGCCAGCGGCAGCAGGGCCAGCGTGGCCAGCAAGTCGCGCACCGCCAGGCTGTGCAGGGCTGCGGCCTTCAGCGCCAGCACCAGCAGCAGGCCGACCGCGCCATAGGTGCCCAGGCGCGAGTCCTTCATGATCGCCAGCGCCTTATCGCGCGTGACCGCACCGCCCAGGCCGTCGCAGGTGTCGGCCAGCCCGTCTTCGTGGAAGGCGCCGGTCAGCCAGATCGTGGCGGCCATGCTCAGCAGCACCGCGATCAGGGCCGTCCAGGCGTGTGCGCCCAGCCACAACACGCCCGCGGCCAGGGCGCCCACGCACAGGCCTACGGCCGGAAAGTGGCGGGCGCTGTCGTGCAGCCATTCGGGCTGGAAGCCCACCCAGCGCGGGATGGGCACACGCGTCAGGAACTGCAACGCGACGAAGAACAGACGCAGCTCATGCCACATCGTCCACCCCGGCTGCGCTGCGCCCGGACACGCCGGCGGCTTCGAAACTGGCCATCTCGTCCAGCAGCCGCAGCGCCGACACCAGCAGCGGCCAGGCCAACGCCGCGCCCGAGCCTTCGCCCAGCCGCAGCCCCAGGTCGAGCAAGGGCCGCACCCCCAGCGCCCGCAGCCAGGCGCCGTGCCCGGCCTCGGCACTGCCGTGGGCAAACACACAGCGCTGCAGAAGGGCCGGCGCGGCGCTGCCCACCGCCGCCGCGGCCACGGCCACGGCAGCGGTGGTGATGAAGCCGTCGACGACCACCATGCGGCGTTCGTGCGCGGCCTGCAGCACCGCGCCCACCATCGTGGCGATCTCGGCACCCCCGAAGGCGGCCAGCAGCGGCAGCGCGCCCTGCACCGCGGCATGGCGCTGCAGCACGCGCTGCAGCACGGCCGTCTTGTGCGCCAGGCCCGGCGCGTCGAGGCCGGTGCCGCGGCCCACGCAGTCGGACAGCGGCAGGCCGGTCAGCCGGCTCATCAGCAGGCTTGCAGCCGAGGTGTTGGCAATGCCCATCTCGCCCAGCAGCAGCACGTTGCCCGGCAAGCCACGCAGCAGGGCCCGGCCGTTGGCGATGGCCGCCTCGCATTGCGCAACGCTCAGCGCCGGGCCCAGGCTGCTGTCGGCGCTGCCGTCGCACACCTTGGCAATGTGCAGGCCGGGCTGGGGCGGGAAGGCGTGGGCGACACCGCAGTCCACCACCGTCAGCGTGAGCTCCTGCTGGCGTGCCAGCACCGACACGGCGGCACCGCCGGCCAGCATGTTCTGCACCATCTGCGCCGTGACGGCGGCCGGGTAGGCCGACACCCCCTGCGCAGCCAGCCCGTGGTCGGCCGCGAACACCACCAGCTGCGGCCTCAGCCAGCACGGTGCGGCATGGCCCTGCACCAGCGCCACCTGCAGCGCCAGGGCTTCCAGCCGGCCCAGCGCGCCCTGCGGCTTGGTCAGCCGGTCCAGCCGAAGCTGCACCTGGGAGGCCAGCCGGGGGTCGTCGACCGGGTCGATGGCGGGGATGGGCGCGCTCATCGGCCGGACACCGACTCGGCCCAGGCCGCGCAATGCGCGTGCAGCTGCGCCAGCCCGTCGGTCAGCGCGGCGGGGCCGGGCTGCAGGATGTCGCAGCTCTTGATCTCGTGCAGCCGCTGCCCGGCCACCGCCGGCATCGCACCCCAGCCCGGCCGCGCGGCCAGCTTCTCGGGCCTGAACTTCTTGCCGCACCACGATCCGATGACGATGTCGGGCGCACGCCGCGGCGGTTCAAGCGCGTCGGCGATCACGCGGTGCTTGCCCAGGCTCTGCGTGGCCAGTTCGGGGAAGACATCGTCGCCGCCGGCCACGCTCAGCAATTCAGACACCCACTGGATGGCGCTGATCATCGGCTCGTCCCATTCCTCGAAGTACACCCGGGGCCGGCGCGGCCAGGTGGCGGCCAGGGCGGCGATGCGCGCGTGTTCGGCCTGGCACTGCGCAATCCATGCTTCCGCCCGCGCCTGCGCACCCACCAGGCCGGCCACAAGGCGCAGCGTCGCGAAGATCTGCGCCACGCTGCGCTGGTTGGTGATGAACACGTTCAGGCCGGCGCGGATGAGCTTGTCGGCCAGGGCGGCCTGCATGTCGGAGAAGCCGATCACCAGATCGGGCTGCAGGGCCACGATCTGCTCGATGCGCCCGTCCAGGAAGGCGCTGACCCTGGGCTTTTCCTGGCGTGCCCGCCGCGGCCGCACGGTGTAGCCGCTGATGCCGACGATGCGGGCGTCTTCGCCCAGCAGGTACAGCCACTCGGTGGTTTCCTCGGTCAGGCAGACGATGCGCTGCGGGCCGGTGGGAGCAGCGGGTGCCGGTGGGCTCTCGGGCGGGTTCATCGGCTCATTCTCCGAGCAGTCGGCGCAGCAGCGCCGGGTCCAGGTGTTCCTGCACCAGGTCGGCCAGGGTGTCGCAGGCGCTGTCCAGCGTCGGCACCGCGGCGCCGAACAGCGCCTGCAGCACCACCGCCTGTTCGAACAGGCCGTGGGCGTAGACGCCGAGCACGCTGCCCTGCTGCCAGCCGATGGCCTGGCCCTGGTCGTCGTGCAGCACGGCGCAGGCGGCGGGGCGGTGGTGAACCCGCAGCGGATTTCGTAGGCCGGCGCCTGCACGCCGGCCAGTGCCGCCCACGGGCCCTTCGGGGCCGCAAAGCGCACCGGCGCTGCGCGCAGCCGCTTGTCGGGCCCGAAGCGGGTTTGCAGCGGCAGCAGGCCCAGCCCCGGCAGCTGTTCCACCCGCTGGCCATCGTGGCCTTCGGGGTCGTGCAGGGTCTGGCCCAGCAACAGCAGACCGCCGCACACGCCCAGCACCGGGCGGCCGGCCGCGGCATGGGAGGCCAGCGTGTGGTCCAGCCCCTGCGCGCGCAGCCAGGCCAGGTCGCCGCTGGCCTGCTTGCTGCCGGGCAGCACCAGCCAGTCGGCGCCTTCGGCCTGCGCCGGCGTGCGCGCCCAGCGCAGGCTCAGGCCGGGCACGCGGGTCAGCGGCAGGAACTCGTCGAGGTTGCTGATGTGCGGCGGCGCGAGCACGACCACCTGCAGGCCCGGGCCGTGGCGGGCCGACTCGTCGGGATGCAGCAGGCCGTCTTCCTCGGGCAGGCCGTGGTCGCGGCGCAGCGGCAGCACCCCGGCCAGCGGCACGCCTGTCAGGTCCTGCAGCTGCTGCGGGCCGGGCGCCAGCAGCGCCGCGTCGCCGCGAAAACGGTTCAGCACGAAGCCCTGCAGCAGGCTGCGCAAGTCGTCGGGCAGCAGCGCCCAGGTGCCGTAGCAATGGGCGAAGCTGCCGCCGCGGTCGATGTCGCTGACCAGCAGCGCGGCCGCTGGCCCCAAGGCCGCGGCCCAACGCGCGGTGCCCAGGTTGACGTAGTCCTGCGGCGCCAGGTTGATCTCTGCCGGCGAGCCCGCGCCTTCGACGACGATCAGATCGCTTCGTGCCGCCAAACGCTCGAAGCCGATGCGCGCCTGCACCGCCAGCACCTCGCTGCGTTCGCGCCAGGGCATGCCTTTCAGGTCGGGGCGCGCCAGGCCGTGCAGCAGCACCTGGCTGGCCGTGTCGGACTCGGGTTTCAGCAACACCGGGTTCATGTCGGTGTGCGGCGCCACGCGCGCGGCCACGGCCTGGAAATACTGGGCCGAACCGATCTCGCCCAGGCCTTCGCTGCCGGCCGCGCCGCGCGTCACCACGCGCGCGTTGTTGCTCATGTTCTGCGCCTTGAACGGCGCCACGGCGATGCCGCGGCGTGCCGCCACGCGGCAAAGCGCGGTGGCCAGCCAGCTCTTGCCGGCGCCGCTGCTGGTACCCCAGACGATGAGGCTGCGCGTCATCGCGGCCAGCTCACGGCAGTGGCACGACAACCCAGCGCCTGGCGCTGGCCGGCTGGCCCGCAGGCTGAACGGCTTCGATGCTGAAGGCCTGCTCGAACACCTGCACCAGGGCGGCGCGCAGGGCGGGGTCGGCCGGGGCGCCGTCGGCGACGATGCGGCCGCGGTCCATCACCAGCACACGGTCGGCGGCCAGGGCCAGGTTCAGGTCGTGCAGCACCGCGGCCACGGCAGCGCCGCTGCGCGCGCGTGCGGCCAGGCTGCGCAGCAAGGCGCGTTGGTGGGGTGCGTCGAGGTGGGTGGTGGGTTCGTCCAGCAGCAGCACCGGGGCCTGCACCGCCAGTGCGCGTGCCAGCAGCACCCGCTGACGCTCGCCGCCCGACAGCGTGCTGAGGCGGCGGTGGGCGTGCGCCGTGGTCTCGGTCTCAGCCAGCGCCGCGTCGACGGCGGCCTCGTCGGCGGCGTCGGGCGCGCCGAACAGGCCGTGCCGCGGCAGCCGGCCCAGGCGCACGACGTCGCGCACGGCGATGTCGCCTTCGGACTCGCCCTGCTGCGGCAGCCAGGCCAGGCTGCGCGCCCGTTCGCGCGCGGGCAGCGTGGCCAGGTCGCGACCCTGCAGCCGCACGAGGCCGGCGTCGGGCTGGCGCAAGCCGGCCAGCAGCGACAGCAGGCTGCTCTTGCCGGCGCCGTTCGGGCCGACGATGGCGGCCCACTGACCGGCGTGCAGCGAGAGCGAAACGGCATCCACCGCGCGCAGCGGGCCCAGTCGCAGCACCAGGCCCGCCGCCTCGACCGCCGGCAGCGAAGCGGCGCCCGGCAAAGCCCTGGAAGCGGCGTGGTCCATGGCCTGGGCCGACGCGGCCATCACGGCAGCTGCCGCTGTCGCAGCAGCACCAGCAGGTACACCCCGCCCAGCACCGCGGTCAGCACGCCCACCGGAAGTTCCTGGGGCGCGATCACGCTGCGCGCCGCGACGTCGGCGGCCAGCAGCAGCACGCCCCCGGCGGCGGCCGACAACAGCAACAGCGGTCCGTGCGTCACCACGACCAGGCGGCGCACCAGATGCGGCGCGACCAGGCCCACGAAGGCCACCAGCCCGGCCTGGGCCACGGCGGTGCCGGTGGCAAGCGCCATCAGCGCCACCAGCAGCAGGCGCACGCGCGGCAGGTGCAGGCCCAGGCTGCTGGCGCTGGCTTCGCCGAGCACCAGCGCATCCAGCGCCCGTGCGAAGCGCCAGGCCAGCGGCAAAGCCACGGTCAGCACGGCCACCAGCACCGCGCAACTGGCCCAGCCCAGGAACGAGGTCGTGCCGAGCATGAAGATCTGCTTGCCACGCAGCGCGTCGGGGCTGATCAGCGTCACCAGTTCCGACACCGACGCCAGCAGGATGCCCACCACCACCCCCGCCAGCAGCAGCACCAGCGGCCGGCCCGTGCCGCGGGCCAGCGCCAGCGTCAGGGCCACGCCGGCCACGGCGCCGGAAAAGGCCGCGCCGACCAGGCCCAGCCGCAGCAGCCAGCCGGCCGTGGCCAGGCCGATGTAGTGGCCCAGCGCACCGCCGGCGGCCAGCACCAGCACCACGCCCAGGCCGGCGCCGGCGGCCGAGCCCAGCAGGTAGGGGTCGGCGAGCGGATTGCGGAACAGCCCCTGCGCGATGGCCCCCGCGAGCCCGAGCAAGCCGCCGGTGAGCAGCGCGCCCAGCGTGCGCGGGGCGCGGATCGCGGCGATCAGGTCCCAGTCCTGGCCCCAGCGCAACGACCAGCCTTCGCTGCCGGCGGCCAGGCCGGCCAGCACCAGCAGCAGGGCCAGGCCCAACAGGCCCGCGCCGAGCTGCAGCGCGGCCGATGTGGACCGCGCTGCGGGCTCGGGCGCCGCGCCAGCTGCGGCAGGTGGCGGGGCATGGTCGGGCCGGGCAGCGTTCATGGTGTCTTGGGGGCCAGCAGGCTTCAGCGCCCGGCGCGTTCGCTGCGGTCCAGGCCGACCAGGCAGTCGGCCAGCAGCTCCGCGGCTTCGGCCAGCCGCGGGCCGGGGCGCACCAGGGTGTCCCAGGCCTCGCTGGCAAAGCCGCAGTGGCGCTGGTCGCGCAGCGCCCGCAGCGTGTTCCAGCCGGGCCGCGCCGGCATCTCGGCCACGGCGCGCACGGTGGCGATGACGATGTCGGGCTGCGCCCGCACCACGAATTCCGGGTTCAGCTTCGGAAACGGTCCCAGTGCCGCCGGCACGATGTTGCCCATGCCCAGGCGCACCAGCGTCTCGCCGACGAACGAGGCCTCGCCGGCGGCATAGGGCGCCGAGGCCACTTCGAGATAGACCTTCTGCCCACGCAGGGCCGCCGGCACGCGCCGCGCCGCGGCGTCGATGCGCTGCTGCATCGCCCGCCACAGCGCCGGGCCGGCCGGCACGTCGCCCAGGGCCAGCGCCACCTGCGTGATCACCCGCTCGGTGTCGGCCAGGCTCTTCGGCTCCAGCGCCAGCACCCGCAGGCCCAGGGCTTCGAGCCGGTCGATGGCGCGCGACGAACCCGCCGCCAGCACGAGGTCGGGCTTGAGCGCGACCAGGCGCTCGATCTGCGTGTCTTCCAGACCGCCCAGCTTGGGCAGGCCGCGCACGCTGGCCGGCCAGTTCGAGAACCGGTCGGTGCCGACCAGCCGGCCACAGGCCTGCAGCGCACAGACGGTCTCGGTCAGCGAGGGCAGCAGGGACACCACGCGCTGCGGCGGCGAAGGCAGTTCGACGCTGCGACCGCGATCGTCGACCGCGGTGACCGCCTGAAGCTGACCACCGATCAGGCACGACAAGGCAAAAAGCAAAAGGCGGCTCAGCTTCATCGAGGGTCTCCCTTCGCGCGGCTTCAGCGGAACACGGTGCGCAGGGTGACGAAGCCCTCGCGCCCGGGCTGGTCGTAGCCCAGCACCGTGCCGTAAGCCTTGTCGGCCACGTTGTTGATGCGCAGGCCCAGCTTCCAGTCGGGGGCCGGCGCCCATTCGGCGCGCAGGTCGAGCAGACCGTAGCCGCCCAGCCGGATGCGATTCGCGGCGTCGTCGAAGCGGTGCGAAAACGCCGACACCGAGGCCCCGGCCGACCACACCCCTTGTTCCCAGTCCACGCCCAGCCGCAGCGCCTGCTTGGCACGGCGCGCGAGCTGCTTGCCGAAGTTGGCGTTGCCCGTGGTGGCATTGCGCGGGTCGGTGTGGTCGATGGCGGCACGCAGGTCCAGGCCGCGCCAGCGGCCTTCGTAGCTGAGCGTGACGCCGTCGATGTCCACTTTCGGCAGGTTCACCGGTTGCGGGCCGCTGCTGATGAAGCCGGTGTAGCGGGTGTCGTAGACGGCCGCGCGCAGGCTGTGTTCACCGGCGGTCCAGCGCAGGCTCAGCTCGGCCTGGCGGCCTTCCTCGGGCAGCAGGTTGGGGTTGCCGAAACCGGGAAAGTACAGCTGGTTGAAGCTGGGCAGGGTCTGGCTGGTGCCGTAGCTGGCCCCCACGCGCCAGGCCGGCGTGAGCGCATAGCCCCAGGCCAGTGCGCCGGTGGTGATGCCACCGAATTGCGAATTGCGGTCGCGCCGCAGGCTGGCCTGCCAGCTGTGGCCGGCAGCCGCGCCGTTCAAGCCCAGCGCCACCGCGTCGATGTCGCGTTCGCTCACCGTGAAGGGCGTCCCCGGGCGGCCCACCTCCTCGGTGGTGCGCTCCAGCAGCAAGAGGCCGCTGCCCAGCAGGGTGCCGATGCTCGTTTCCCAGGCCGCCTGGCGGGTGCGCGTTTCGATCGTGCCCAGCGCAGCGAAGGCGCTGGCACTGGCCAGCGTGTCGTAGGCGTCGGTCGCCTGGGTCAGGCTCACGCGGGTGTCGACGCCGGGCCTCAGGCTGCCGCGGGCCGACAGTCCGACGAGCCGGTTGCGCAGTTCGGCACGGGCATCGGCAGCGGGGCCGTCGTCCAGCCGCGTCAGGCCGGTGGACTGCAGTGCCAGCAGTTCAACGCGCCAGTCGTCCACGGGGCGCCAGCCCAGGCGCAGGCTGCCGGCGTTCTGGCGGAAGCCGTCGCGGTCGGGGTTGTAGCTGCCGAAGGGCACCAGCGGGTTGGTGGCCGACTGGCCACGGGTCTCGGTGTGCTGCAGCTGCACCGTGGCGTCGACCGTGCCGTTACCGAAGCCCACCCCGCCCGCCAGCTGGCCGTAGCGGTCGGGGCCCAGGGACAGCTTGGCGTTGCCGCTGAAGCCCTGCGTGGCCTGGCGCGTGAAGATCTGCACCACGCCGCCGAAGGCGCCGCTGCCGTACAGCGCAGACATGGGCCCGCGCACGATCTCGATGCGGTCCACCGCCTCCAGCGGCAGGTTGTCCAGCGACGGCGTGCCCACGGTGGCCGACCCGACCCGGATGCCGTCGACCAGCAGCAAGGTGTGGCGCGCCTCGAGCCCGCGAATGAACAGCGATGCCGTCTTGCCCAGCCCGCCGTTGCTGGCGAACTGCAGGCCGGCCTGCTGCGACAACACCTCCACCAGGGTGCGGCCCTGGCTGCGTTCGAGCGTGGCCCGGTCGATGACGCTGACGTCGGCCACCAGTTCGTTGACCGGTGTGGCCAGCCGGGTGGCCGTGACCTGGATCTGCTGCTGAGCGTGGGCCTGCACGGCAAAGCACAACAGCCAAGGGGAAAAGAATCGAATCGAACGAGAGAACAAACCAACCTCCAGCCGCGCGCCCCGCACGGACATGAACACCATTGCGCAGGCATGGCTGAAGGCAAGGAAGGCCGGTGCGGGCAGGCACGACGACGCGCGCCATGCCCTTCAAGGACCGGCCCGCGCTGCCCTCCGCAACGCCAGCTCCCCATGCACCAGGCCGGTATCCGGGCTCGCGAGTGCCGGGGATGGATTTCCATCCCCAGAGGCCAACTGCGCCTTCCCAGGCCCTGCCGTCTTGCGACGTTCGGGCCCAGTGGCTGTCGTGCAGTTCGCTCCTCGCTGACCGTTGCGGGGGCAGCGCCGGAATCGGGCGGTCTGCGTTCAGACCACCCTCACCGGCTTCCCGTTTAACCTGCCGCCCTGAACGGAACGGCAGGCACCTGGTGCAAGCGCCGCGAGTGTAATGCCGGCCTGACGACCCCGGCGACAGGAAATCTTGCGGCGGTGGCCAGGGCGCGCGTCGATACAATCGCGCTTTACCACCTGGGCACTGCGCTGCGCGCGTGTCTCACGACATGACCAAGTTCGTCTTCGTCACCGGCGGTGTGGTGTCTTCACTGGGCAAGGGCATCGCGGCCGCCTCGCTGGCCGCGATCCTCGAATCGCGCGGCTTGAAGGTCACCCTCATCAAGCTGGACCCCTACCTCAACGTCGATCCGGGCACGATGAGCCCGTTCCAGCATGGCGAGGTCTTCGTCACCGACGACGGCGCCGAGACCGACCTCGACCTGGGCCACTACGAGCGCTTCATCACCACGCGGATGAAGAAGGCCAACAACTTCACCGCCGGCCAGATCTACGAGACGGTGCTGAAGAAGGAACGCCGCGGCGACTACCTGGGCAAGACGGTGCAGGTCATCCCGCACGTCACCAACGAGATCCAGGAATTCGTGAAGCGGGGCGCCCTGACCGACAAGGGCGCCGATCTCGACGTGGCCATCGTCGAGATCGGCGGCACGGTGGGCGACATCGAGAGCCTGCCATTCCTGGAAGCCGTGCGCCAGATGGCGCTGAAGATGGGCCCGACCAACAGCGCCTTCGTGCACCTGACCTACGTGCCCTGGATTGCCGCCGCTGGCGAACTCAAGACCAAGCCGACCCAGCACACCGTGCAGAAGATGCGCGAGATCGGCATCCAGCCCGACGTGCTGCTGTGCCGCGCCGACCGCCCCATCCCCGACGACGAGCGCGCCAAGATCAGCCTGTTCACCAACGTGCAGCCGCACGGCGTGATCAGCATGTGGGACGTCGACACCATCTACAAGGTGCCGCGCCTGCTGCACGAACAGGGACTGGACGAGCTCATCTGCATGAAGCTGCAGCTGCTGACCCGGCCCGCCGACCTGAAGCGCTGGGACAGCCTGGTGCACGAGGTCGAGCACCCGCGCTGCACGGTCAAGATCGCCATGTGCGGCAAATACACCGACCTGTCCGACAGCTACAAGAGCCTGAACGAGGCCCTGCGCCACGCCGGCATCCACAACCATGCGAAGGTGGAAATCGACTATGTCGACGCCGAATCGCTGACGCCCCACACCGCCCCGGGCCTGCTGCGCGGCTTCGATGCCATCCTGGTGCCCGGCGGGTTCGGCAAGCGCGGCATCGAGGGCAAGATCGCCGCCGTGCAGTACGCCCGCGAGAACAAGGTGCCGTACCTGGGCATCTGCCTGGGCATGCAGGTGGCCACCATCGAATACGCGCGCCACGTCGCGGGCCTGGCGGGCGCCAACAGCACCGAGTTCGAGCCCGAGACGCCACACCCGGTGATCGCCCTGATCGAGGAATGGCAAGACCGCGACGGCAGCATCCAGAAGCGCAGTGCCAGCTCCGACCTGGGTGGCACCATGCGGCTGGGCGCGCAGAGCAGCGATGTGAAGGCCGGCACGCTGGCGCACCAGATCTACGGGGCCGTGGTCACCGAGCGCCACCGCCACCGCTACGAAGCCAACGTCCACTACCTGGCCCAGCTGCAGCAGGCCGGCCTGATCATCAGCGCGCTGACACAGCGCGAGCAGCTCACCGAAATCGTCGAACTGCCCACCAGCGTGCACCCCTGGTTCATGGGTGTGCAGTTCCACCCGGAATTCAAGAGCACGCCCTGGGGCGGGCATCCGCTGTTTTCCGGCTTCGTCAAGGCCGCGCTCGACCATCCCGCACGCGCCCGCCACGAGGCCGCTGCTGCAGCACCCGTGGCCGCCGCGCGCGTCGCCTGAAAGGCACCCCCATGAAGCTCTGCGGTTTCGACGTCGGCATCGACCAGCCCTTCTTCCTGATCGCCGGCCCCTGCGTGGTCGAAAGCGAACAGCTGCAGATGGACACGGCCGGCCACCTGAAGGAAATCACCCGCGCGCTGGGCATCCCCTTCATCTTCAAGAGCAGCTACGACAAGGCCAACCGCACCAGCGACACGGGCTTCCGCGGGCTGGGCACCGACAAGGGCCTGGAAATCCTGGCCACCGTGAAGCGCGAACTGCAGGTGCCCATCATCACCGACGTGCACAACGAGGCTGAAGTGGCCACCGCTGCCGCGGTCGTCGACGTGCTGCAGACGCCCGCGCTGCTCAGCCGCCAGACCGACTTCATCCAGGCCGTGGCGCGCAGCGGCAAGCCGGTGAACATCAAGAAGGGCCAGTTCATGGCCCCGGGCGACATGAAGAACGTCATCCAGAAGGCCCGCGCCGCCGCCCGCGCCGCCGGGCTGCCTGAAGACAACTTCATGGCCTGCGAACGTGGCGTCAGCTTCGGCTACAACAACCTCGTCAGCGACATGCGCAGCCTGGCCATCATGCGCGAGACCGGTGCCCCGGTGGTCTTCGACGCCACCCACAGCGTGCAGTTGCCCGGCGGCCAGGGCACCAGCTCGGGCGGCGTGCGCGAATTCGTGCCGGTGCTGGCCCGTGCGGCCATCGCGGTGGGCATCGCCGGCGTCTTCATGGAAACCCACCCCGACCCGCGCAATGCGCTGTGCGACGGCCCGAACGCGGTGCCGCTGAAACACATGAAGGCGCTGCTGGAACAGCTGCTGGCACTGGACCGCGTGGTCAAGGCGCAACCGCTGCTGGAAAACGACTTCTCCTGCTGAGCCGCACCTTCATGCCTGCCGCCTACCTGATCGTCGAGTCCAGCATCACCGACCCCGAAGCCTTCAAGCACTACATGGCCACGGCACCGGCCGTGGTGCGCGAATTCGGCGGCGACTACCTGGTGCGAGGCGGCCGCATGGCCGTGCTCGAGGGCGACTGGAAGCCGCCGCGCCTGACCGTGCTGCGCTACCCCAGCTTCGAAGCCGCCCAGGCCATGTACGACAGCCCGGGTTATGCCGCAGCGCGCGCCCTGCGGCAGGGCAGCACCGCCTGCTTCAACATGGTGCTGGTCGAAGGCGTCGATGCCCCGCCGGCCTGAGCCCTGGCTTCTTTCCATCAAGAACAAATCACTTCAAAGGACATGAATGAGCGCCATCGTTGACATCGTCGGCCGGGAAATCCTGGACAGCCGCGGCAACCCCACCGTCGAGTGCGACGTGCTGCTCGAAAGCGGCACCATGGGCCGCGCGGCCGTGCCCAGCGGGGCTTCCACCGGCAGCCGCGAGGCCATCGAACTGCGCGACGGCGACAAGGGCCGCTACCTGGGCAAGGGCGTGCTGCGCGCGGTCGAGCACATCAACACCGAGATCAGTGAATCGGTGATGGGCCTGGACGCTTCCGAGCAGGCCTTCCTGGACAAGACCCTGATCGACCTGGACGGCACCGACAACAAGAGCCGCCTCGGTGCCAACGCGATGCTGGCGGTGAGCATGGCCGTGGCCCGCGCCGCGGCCGAGGAATCGGGTCTGCCGCTGTACCGCTACTTCGGTGGCATGGGCCGGATGAGCCTGCCGGTGCCGATGATGAACGTCATCAATGGCGGCGCGCACGCGAACAACAACCTCGACCTTCAGGAATTCATGATCATCCCGGTGGGTGCGCCCACCTTCCGGGAAGCGGTGCGGTATGGCGCCGAGGTGTTCCATGCGCTGAAGAAGATCATCGACGCGAAGGGCATGCCCACGAGCGTGGGCGACGAAGGCGGCTTCGCCCCCAACGTCGCCAGCCATGAAGCCGCCATCCAGATGATCCTGGAGGCCATCGACAAGGCCGGCTACAGCGCCGGCGACCAGATCGCCATCGGCCTGGACTGCGCCGCCAGCGAGTTCTACAAGGACGGCAAGTACCACCTGGAAGGCGAAGGCCTGCAGCTGAGCGCGGCCGAGTGGACCGACATCCTCGCCACCTGGGTCGACAAGTACCCCATCATCAGCATCGAAGACGGCATGCACGAAGGCGACTGGGACGGCTGGAAACACCTGAACGAACGCCTGGGCAAGAAAGTGCAGCTGGTGGGCGACGACCTGTTCGTCACCAACACCAAGATCCTGCAGCGCGGCATCGACGAGGGCGTGGCCAACAGCATCCTGATCAAGATCAACCAGATCGGCACGCTGACCGAGACCTTCAGCGCCATCGAGATGGCCAAGCGCGCCGGCTGGACCAACGTCATCAGCCACCGCAGCGGCGAAACCGAAGACAGCACCATCGCCGACATCGCGGTGGGCACGAATGCCGGGCAGATCAAGACCGGCAGCCTGAGCCGCAGCGACCGCATCGCGAAGTACAACCAGCTGCTGCGGATCGAGGAAGACCTGGGCGACATCGCCAGCTACCCCGGCCGCGCGGCTTTCTACAACCTGCGCTAAGCTCCCGACCCATGCGTTGGGCCATCGTCATTGTCGGATTCCTGCTGGCCGTCATCCAGGCCGACTTGTGGTTCGGCAAGGGCAACTGGCCCTACGTGATGAGCCTGCAGGCCCAGCTCGAACAGCAGCTGCTCGCCAACGAACAGGCACGGTTGCGCAACGACCGCCTGGCGGCCGAGGTCGAAGATCTGAAGGTCGGGCTGGAAATGGTCGAAGACAAGGCGCGCGCCGAGCTGGGCATGGTCAAGCCCGACGAGATCCTGGTGCAGGTGCTGCCGCGGCAGCGCTGACACCGGCACCGTTCCCCCACCTGATGCAGGAACTGCTGGACGCAGCGCGCCCGCTGTTGGCGACCGCGTTCCACCTCTGGGGCAGCCCCGTCACCTGGCTGGAGTCGGCGGCCATCGTCGTCGCCCTGGCCATGGTGGCGGCCAACATGCGCGTGCACCCGGTGGCCTGGCCGCTGGCCATCGTCAGCTCGCTGATGTATGCGCTGCTGTTTGCCGACGCCAGACTCTACGGCGAAGCCGGCCTGCAGTTCGTCTTCATCGCCGTGGCGCTGTGGGGCTGGTGGCAGTGGCTGCGCGGGCTCGGCGCCGACGGGCAGGCCCTGCGCGTGCAGACGATGTCGCAACGCCTGCGCTGGTCGACCGCTGCGGTCACGTTGGCCGCCTGGCCGCTGCTGGGCCTGCTGCTGGACCGCGCCACCGACAGCGACGTGCCCTACCTCGACGCCCTGCCCACGGTGGGCAGCATCGCCGGGCAGTTGTTGCTGGCGCGCAAGTACCTCGAGAACTGGGTCGTCTGGGCCGTCGTCAACGTCCTCAGCGTGGGGCTGTTCGCCTACAAGGCCCTGTGGCTGACCGCCGCGCTCTACGCGCTGTTCGCCGTGCTGTCGGTGCTGGGCTGGCGAGCCTGGCGGGCACGTCTGGCGGTGGCGGCATGAAGGACCCCGACCCGGTCCGCATCGCCATCGTCGGCGCCGAGAGCACTGGCAAGACCAGCCTGGCCATGACCCTGGCACCCCGCCTGGCCGCCGACACCGGCCTGCGCGTCGCCTGGGTGCCCGAGACGCTGCGCGAATGGTGCGACCACGTCGGCCGCACGCCGCAGGCGCACGAGCAGGCCGCCATCCTGCGCCAGCAGCACGAACGCATCGAGGCCGCTGAGGCCATGCACGACGTCGTGGTCTGCGACACCACCGGGCTGATGACGGCCGTCTACAGCGACTACGTCTTCGGCGACCGCAGCCTGCAGGCGCGGGCGGTGCAACTGCAGCAGCGCATGGACCTGACCCTGCTGACGGCGCTGGACCTGCCCTGGGTGGCCGACGGGGCGCAGCGCGACGGCCCGCAGGTGCGGGAACCCGTGGACGCGCGGGTGCGCGAGCTGCTGATCGGCCACCGGCTGCCCTGGGCGCTGGTGTCGGGCCAGGGCCCGGCGCGGCTGGAGAGCGCCGTCGACGCGGTGGCGCCCTTGCTGCGCGCCCGCATGGGTCGATCCGGCACGCAAGGCGGCCTGTTCACCCGGCTGGCCGGCCGCAATGCGCAGCGCGTTGCAGCGTCGCGCTGGACCTGCGACTGCTGCGTCGTGCCCGAAGCCGAACGCCAGCTGAAACGCGGCTACTGAACCGAACGCGGCACCGGCGGCTGGTCCGACGGCGGGGTGAACATCTCGCCCACGTCGACCGCGTCGAAGCGGTATTGCACGCCGCAGAATTCGCAGCCCACTTCGACCAGGCCGCGCTCGGCGATCAGGCTGTCGCTTTCCTCGCGGCCCAGGCCGCGCAGCATGCCCTGCACACGCTCGCGCGAACAGGTGCAGGCAAAGCGCGGGCGGTCGGGTTCGAACACGCGCAAGGTCTCTTCCCAGAACAGGCGGTGCAGGATGCGGTCTGGCGCCAGCGACAGCAGTTCCTCGCGCGTGAGCGTGGCGGCCAGCAACGCGATGCGGTTGAAGGCTTCGCTGATGCCGATGTCGTCTTCGTTGCGACGGGCCTGGCCCTCGAGATTGCCGCTGCCTTCGACCGGCAGGCGCTGGATCAGGAGGCCCGCGGCAACCTCGTCGTCGGCCGCCAGGATCAGCCGGGTGTCGAGCTGTTCGCTCTGCAGCATGTAGTGCTCCAGCACCTGCGACAGTTGCTGCAACGGTTCACGCAGGTCGCCATGCAGCGACACCACGCCCTGGTAGGGCTGCTGGCCAGGCTGCCTGTCCTGCGGGTCCAGCGTGATGGCGCAGCGGCCCTGGCCATGCACGTTGACCAGCCCTTCGAGCTGCGCGCCTTCGGGCACCTCGCCCACCACCGTGGCCGTGGCGCGGAAACGCTGGTCGGCCTGGACTTCGGCCACGGCCAGCTTCACCGGGCCGTCACCGTGCAGCTGCAGCACCAGCGCGCCGTTGAACTTGATGTTGCCCTGCATCAGCGTGCCGGCCGCGACCATCTCGCCGAGCAGGCGCCGCACCTCGGGCGCGTAGGCGCCCGTGCTGCCGCGCCGGCGCAACACTTCCTGCCAGCTGTCGGTCAGGCGCACCAGCATGCCGCGCACGGGCAGGCCTTCGAACAGGAACTTGGTCAGCTCGGACATCAATCGATTCGGGTCAGTTGGGTGGCGTAGCGCCGGGCGTTGTCGATGTAGTGCCGGGCGGCCTGATGCATGTTGGCGATCTGCGTTTCGTCGAGCTGCCGGATCACCCGCGCCGGGCTGCCCACGATCAGCGAGCCATCGGGGAATTCCTTGCCTTCGGTGACGACACTTCCCGCGCCCACCAGGCAGTTTCGGCCGATGCGCGCATTGTTCAGGATGACGGCCTGGATGCCGACCAGCGAGCCGTCGCCGATGGTGCAGCCGTGCAGCATGACCTGGTGGCCGATGGTCACGTCCGCGCCCAGCGTCATCGGACAACCCATGTCGGTGTGCAGGATGCTGCCGTCCTGCACGTTGCTGCGCGCGCCGATGGTGATCCATTCGTTGTCGCCGCGCAGCACCGCGCCGAACCAGATGCTGGCCTGCTCACCCAGGGACACGCGGCCGATGAGCTGGGCGCTGTCGGCCACCCAGGCGCCAGCCGCCAGTTGCGGGCTGTCGTCCCCCAGTCGATAAAGCGCCATGGCCCGCCTCCCGCCCCGCGGGGCCTGCTGTCGAAGCCGATAATTCTAGAGATGGAGCTCAGACATCAGGCCCTGGCGGTCTTGTGCATCACCGACCCCGCGGAAAAGGCTGCTGCCGCTCGCAGCCTGGGCGAGATGGCGCTGCCGATCGACACCCAGACGCAACTGGTCGCGTCCGGCCCCCTGCCCGGCCGCCCGCCGCGCCCGCAGCTGGTGCCGGCGACGCAGGTGCCACGCCGCAGCCCGTTCACGACGGAAGGGCGCGCTGCCCTGCTGCATTCGGTGGCCCACATCGAGTTCAATGCCATCAACCTGGCACTCGACGCCGTCTGGCGCTTCCCAGGCATGCCCACGGACTACTACCGCGACTGGCAGCGCGTGGCGGCCGAGGAAGCCCTGCACTTCACGCTGTTGACGGAACACCTGGCCACGCTGGGCTGTGCCTATGGCGACCACCTGGCACACGACGGCCTGTGGGCCATGACCGAGCGCACGGCAGCCGACATCACCGCCCGCATGGCCCTGGTGCCGCGCACGCTGGAAGCGCGCGGTCTGGACGCCACGCCGCCCATGCAGGCCAAGCTGGCCAAGGCCGGCGACGCGCGAGCGGTGGCCATTCTCGACATCATCCTGCGCGACGAGATCGGCCATGTGGCAGTGGGCAACCGCTGGTATCGCTGGCTGTGCGCACGCGATGGACTGGACGCGATGTCGCATTACGGCGTGCTCACCGCGCGCCACGACGCCCCGCGCCTGAGGCCACCCTTCAACGACGCCGCGCGCCGCGCCGCGGGTTTCACCGGCCCGGAAATTGCTGCGCTGGGGGCTGGCCTTTGACGACCCCCGCATTACACTTCCGCACCATTTTTCCCTTGGTGGAACCCACATGACCGCTCTGAGCACCCGTCGTTTCCTGCAACTGGCCGGCATCACCGCAGCTGGCGTGCTTCTGGCCGCCTGCGGCAAGAAAGCAGAGACCCCGCCGCCGCCCGCCCCCGTGGCTTCGGCACCGGCACCCGCACCGGTGAAGGTTTACACCGTCGGCACCGATGCCGCCTATGCGCCTTTCGAAAGCCAGAACGAACAGGGCGAGATCGTCGGCTTCGACATCGAAGTCGTGAAGGCCATCGCCGCCAAGGCCGGCTTCGAGGTGAAGTTCGTCAACACGCCCTGGGAAGGCATCTTCAATGCGCTGGGCCAGGGCGACCGCGACATGGTGGTGTCGGCCGTCACCATCACCGAAGAGCGCAAGCAGACCATGGACTTCAGCAACCCGTACTTCGACGCGGCGCAGCTGATCGCCGTGAAGGAAGACAGCAAGGTTGCCAAGCTCGCCGACCTGAAGAAGCTGAAGGTGGGCGTTCAGACGGGCACCACCGGCGACGAAGCCGTCACCAAGCTGCTGGGCAAGAACAGCACCAACATCAAGCGCTTCGAAAGCACGCCGCTGGCACTGAAGGAACTTGAAAGTGGTGGCGTCGACGCCGTGGTGGCCGACAACGGCGTGGTCGTCCACTACGTGGCCAACAACCCGGGCGGCAAGTTCAAGACGGTCAGCGACGCCGAATTCGTGCCCGAGCAGTACGGCATCGCCATCAAGAAGGGCAACACGGAACTGCAGACTCTGGTCAATAAGGGCCTGGCCGACATCAAGGCCGACGGCACCTACGACAAGATCTACACCCAGTTCTTCGGTGCACCGCCGGCCGCCGCGGCCGCACCAGTGGCAGCGCCGGCACCGGCTTCGGCAGCTTCGAAGTAACCCCGGCCGACGATGGATCTTCGCTGGGAGATCCTGGCCGGCTACGGTCCGCTGTTTGCCAGCGGCCTGTTGATGACCATCCAGCTGACCCTGGTGGCCATCGTCGTCGGCTTGGTGCTGGGAACGATTTCCGGCCTCATCAGCACCTCGGCCGAAGCACCGGCGCCAGGGTCGGCGCTGGGGCGGGCCGCCCTGGTCGCGGCGCGGGCGCTCGTCACCGCCTACGTCACGTTCTTCCGCGGCACGCCCTTGTTCGTGCAGATCCTGCTGGTGCACTTCGCGTTGATGCCCACGCTGGTGCACCCCGACCACGGCCTGCTGCTGTCGGGCGACCTGGCGCGGCAGTTCAGGCAGGAACATGGCGCATTCCTGTCGGGCTGCGTCGCGCTGTCCCTGAACGCCGGGGCCTACATCAGCGAGATCTTTCGCGCCGGCATCCTGAGCATCCACCGCGGCCAGACCCAAGCGGCATACAGCGTGGGGCTGAGCCATGCGCAATCGATGCGCTTCGTCGTCCTGCCCCAGGCCTTCCGCCGCATGATGCCGGCGCTGGTCAACGAGGGCATCACGCTCATCAAGGACTCTTCGCTGGTCTCCGCCATCGGTCTGGCCGAACTCGCCTTGGCGGCGCGCACCGTGGCCGGGGCTTATTCGCGCTACTGGGAGCCCTACCTCGCGATTTCGCTCATGTACCTGGTGCTCACCCTGACGCTCACCTTGCTGGCCAAGCGGCTGGAGGCTCCGGCGCATCTGCGCGGGCGATAGCGCGGGCGATAGCGAGAGCGACAGCGCGAGTGCCCCCCTTCGGCAGGATGTCCGACTGGTGACAAACCGGGAAAGTGTTGCGTGAAAGCTGCGAAATGGGCCCCCATTTGCAGTCCGGTGCGGCCCTGATCGGGTTTTCCAGGGGTGCGCCCGTACACTGGCACGGTCGTTGGGCTGCGGGCGTTCCGTGAAGTCCTCCGCATGTTTCCGATCACCTAGCGAGGCAAATCACATGAAGCAAACCTATCTCGTCGCAGCCGTGGCTCTACTGGCCGCCGGCACCGTGTCGGCCCAGTCCAGCGTCACCGTCTACGGCCGTCTGAACACGACGATCGAAGAGCAGAAGAACATCGCCGTCGCCGGCAGCCAGAGCGTGTTGCAGAACAACGCATCGCGTCTGGGCTTCAAGGGCGTGGAAGACCTGGGTGGCGGCTTGAAGGCCGAGTTCCTGCTGGAGCACCGCTTCAATTCCGACACCGGCACGCAGACCTCCGGCGCCTTCTGGGCCGGCGACTCGTACGTGGGTCTGTCGGGTGGCTTCGGTGGCATCAAGATGGGCCGGCTGACGAGCGCCGCGTACTACGCGACCGCCGACTACATCAGCTACCACAACCACGACACCGGCACGTCGGAAGACAAGCTGTACACGTACCTGGGCCAGAATGCCAACTCCGTGGCCTACACCACGCCCAGCCTGGGTGGCCTGACCGCCGAAGTGTCGATCTCGGCAGCTGAAGGCACCACGCGCAACAACAAGGTTCTGGGCCTGGCCCTGAACTACGGCGCCGGCCCCTTCGGCCTGGGCCTCGGATACGAGAAGAACGACGGCGACAAGGACAGCCAGTTCGCGATCCGCGCCAACTACGAGCTGGGCAGCCTGCTGCTGGGCGCGTACTACCAGCGCAGTGATGACAAGGGCCCGGGCGGCCTGGGCAAGCGTGACGCCTACCGCGTGTCGGCGATGTTGACCGCCGGCGCCTCGGAATTCCACGCCAACGTGGGCATGGCCGACGACTGGAGCCGCCTGAACAACAGCGACGCCACCCAGTACACCGTGGGCTACAACTACAACCTGAGCAAGCGCACCAAGCTGTACGGCTTCTACACCGTCACCGACAACAGCAGCAACTTCTCGTACTTCGGCGCGCTCGACCGTCGCGGCAACGCACTCAAGGCCAGCTCGCTGGCCCTGGGTGTGCGCCACAACTTCTAAGCAGCCCGTCTGCTTCGAAACAAGTCGGCTCTCGAGCCGGCTTTTTTTCGTCAGCCGCGCGGGTGATGCCTGCCGTGCAGCAACCTCAGGCGTTCGCGGGCGACGTGGGTGTAGATCGTCGTCGTGCCGATGTCGGCATGACCCAGCAGCATCTGCACCGCCCGGAGGTCGGCGCCATGGTTCAGCAAGTGGGTGGCGAAGGCGTGGCGCAGGGTGTGCGGCGACAACGGAACGGTGATGCCCGCCGACAAGGCGTGGCGCTTGATCAGGCGCCAGAACATCTGTCGCGTCATGCCTTCGCCACGCGCCGTGACGAAAAGTGCCTCGCTGTCCTGACCCTGCAGGATCACCGGGCGGGCTTCGCGCAGATAGCGCTCGATCCAGCGCTGCGCCTCCGCGCCGAAAGGCACCAGACGTTCACGTGAGCCCTTGCCCAGTACGCGCAACACCCCTTCGTTCAGGCCGAGTTGCACGGTCTTCAGCGAAACCAGTTCGCTCACGCGCAGGCCGCTGGCGTACATCAGCTCGATCATGCTGCGCTCACGCAGTCCGAGCGGCGTCTCCACGTCAGGCGCGGCAAGCAGAGCCTCGACCTGCGCCTCGCTCAGGGACTTGGGCACGCGCAAAGGCTGGCGCGCCGCCATCAGCTTGAGCGTAGGGTCCCGCTCGATGCGATGTTCGCGCAATGCCCAGCGGAAATAGCGCTTGAACACCGTGAGCCGGCGGTTGGCCGTGGTCGCGCGCGTGGCGGCGTGTCGCGCCTGCGCGAAGGCCAGCAGGTCGGACTCGGCACTCTGGTCCAGCGCCTTGGCCGCCGCTTCCGCGAGCCAGGCGGAATACAAAGACAGGTCGCGCCGGTAGGCCGCCAGCGTCAGCGACGACAGCCCGTCCTCGATCCACAGGCTGTCGATGAAGCGGTCGATGGACGCCTGGCTGTCGGCGTCGGCGGCCATGCTTACTCCAGGGTCAGCTTCTGCCGGGCGACGACTTCCTTGTAGACCTCGAACTCGGCCTTGATCTGGCGCGCGAACTCGTCGGGCGTGTTCAGGATCATCACCGAGCCGGTGTCCTCGATGCGCTTGCGCACGTCGGGCAGTTCGGCGGTGCGCTTGATGGCGCTGGCGACCTTGTCGATGATGTCCTTGGGCAGGCCCTTCGGTCCCAGGATGCCGTAGTACGCCATGCGGTTCACGGGCTCCAGACCGACTTCCTTGAAGGTGGGCACGTTGGGAAGCTGGCTCAGGCGCGCAGGTGCGGCCACGACGATGGCAATGAGCCTGCCGTCGCGGATGAAGGGCAGCGCCGAGGGCAAATTGTCGAAGATGACCGGCACCTGGCCCGCCACCGTGTCGTTCAACGCCGGGCCCGCGCCCCGGTAAGGGATGTGGGTGATGAAGGTGCCCGACAGGCTCTTGAACAACTCCATCTGCAGGTGGCCGATGCCACCCGTGCCGGAACTCGCGAAGCTGTACTTGCCCGGGTTCTTCTTCACCTCGGCCAGGAAGCCCTTGTTGTCGCGCGCCGGAAAGCTGGGGTGCACGGCAATGACGTTGGGGGTGGCGGCGATGTTGATGATGGGCGTGAAGTCGGTCAGCGGGTCGTAGCCGATCTTCTTGTTGATGGCCGGGTTGGCGGCCGTGGTGGAAACCGTCGCCATGCCCAGGCTGTAGCCATCGGGTGCCGACTTGATGAGTTCCAGTGCGCCGATCGATCCGCCGCCCCCGGCCTTGTTCTCCACCACCAGGGTCTGGCCCATGGCCACGTTGGCCTTCTCGGCCACCACCCGCGCGATGATGTCGGTGGTGCCGCCAGGCGCAAAAGGTACGACCAGCCGCACCGGCTTGACCGGGTAGGCCTGCGCAAAGCCGGTGGTCGGCAGGACCAGCATGGCGGCGGACAGGGCGAGAAGATGGTGGCGTCGGTTCACGGTGTCTCCAGGATTCAGGACTCGGCGGGGTGGGTCAGGCCTTGCGGCCCAGCAGCCCCGCCTTGAGCTTGGGGTCATAGGGGCGGTCGCCCACGAAAGAACGCAGCACCGCGGCGAACAAGGCGTCGCCAGGCACGCGGTCGCCCCGAAGTGTGCCATTCACGCGCATCGCCATGCCCTGGCCCGGCTCGTGGTCAAGGTCGACGACATCGCCGCTGCGCACCTGCCCCAACGCCCCGACCTGGCGGGCGAACTGCTCCAGGGGCGCCTTCAGTTCGGACATCTCCTCATCCGTCGAATTTCTCGTCACGCCCTTGTTCAGCGCCTTGACGAACTCTTCTGCAGGAACGGTCTGCAGCATGCGGATCTGCAGCCGCTTCGGGCCCGCCATGGCCACGACCTGCTCTGGCGACGAGGCCTTTGCTGGCAGATACAAGCCCACGACATAGCCCTTGAACCAGGCCACGGCGCGTACGCCCGTGCCGTTGAGCTGGAGTCCGGTTCCGGCCAGCTGCAGTTCCCGTTCGAACCATTGCCCTTCCACCTGCACGCGCGGCGGGGGCTTGTTCTGGGCCTGGATCGGCGCAACGGCCGCCAGCACCAGGCCCGCCAGCACGCGCAGGAGCCATCCGAAACGCAGCCACTTGTCCATGGCCGCATGTTAGCGGCGGCCTGGACTGCACCTTGCAGCCCCTCAATCGGCCGCCAGGGCCCAGTCGATGTGGAGCTGCACCAGCGCATCGGCCGTGGCCAGCGCGGCTTGCAACGCGGCCCGCAACGCCAGCCGATCGGCACCGGCCAGCTCCGAGCGCAGGGCGTTGCCCGAAGCCACGGCGAGGTTCCGGCGCCAGCGCTGCCAGCCGATGCGGCGGATGGCGCTGCCTTCGGTGTGGCGCAGGAAGTCGGCTTCGGCCCAGGCCCACAGGCCCAGCAGGGTCGGCCGGTGCAGCGGGGTGCGCGCGTCGAAGTCGGCCAGCCAGGCCGGCTGTGCGTACTTGTTCCAGGGACAGGCGAGCTGGCAGTCGTCGCAGCCATAGATGCGATGGCCCACCAGCGGCCGCAGCTCTGGCGGGATCGGGCCTTCGAGTTCGATCGTGAGGTAGCTGATGCAGCGCCGCGCGTCCAGCCGGTAAGGCGCGACGATGGCGCCCGTCGGGCAGGCCGTGATGCAGGCCTCGCAGCTGCCGCAATGCGCTGCCACGGGTGCCGTCGTCGGCAGGGCGATGTCGACGTAGATCTCGCCCAGGAAGAACATCGAGCCGGCCTCGCGGTGCAGCGTCAGCGTGTGCTTGCCGCGCCAGCCGATGCCCGAACGGCTCGCGAGTTCGACCTCGAGCACCGGCGCCGAATCGGTGAACACGCGGTGCCCGAGCGGCCCCACCGCCTGCTGCAGCTGCAGCGCGAGTTTCTGCAGGCGCTGACGCAGCACCTTGTGATAGTCACGCCCACGGGCATAGATCGACACCGCGGCCTGCCCGGGTTCCAGCAGGCGGGCGCGCTCGACGTCGAGCCAGGCTGGAGGGGTGTCGCGTGGCAGGTAGTCCATGCGCGCGGTGATCACACGCACCGTGCCGGGCACGAGTTCGGCCGGGCGCGCGCGGCGCAGGCCGTGTGCGGCCATGTACTGCATCTCGCCATGGAAGCCCGCCTGCAGCCAGGCCAGCAGCCCCGGCTCGGCCGAGGACAAATCGATGTCGGCGACACCGATCTGGGAGAATCCCAGCGCATGTGCCCATCCCTGCAGTTGCTCGAGCAGCCCCTGCGCATTCGCTAGATCCGCGGACCGATGCTGCCGCTGCATGCGCCGATTGTAGAAACCCGAACCCTGTCGTGGCAGGACGAAGCCGACTGCCAGGCCTTCGCCCGGGCCATGGCCGTCAAGCCTGCCCTGCGTGACGCCAGCATCGCGCTGCACGGTCCGCTCGGCGCGGGCAAGACGACCTTCGTGCGTCACCTGCTGCGGGCTCTGGGCGTAGCGGGTCGCATCAAGAGCCCGACCTACGCCGTGGTCGAACCCCACATTGCCGGCGACCTCGTGATCTCGCACTTCGACTTCTACCGCTTCGACGACCCGCGCGAATGGCTCGACGCCGGCTTTCGCGACCTCTACGCCCAGCCCGGGCTGAAACTGGCCGAGTGGCCCGAGAAGGTGGCCGGCATGCTGCCGCCCGCCGACCTGGACATCCACCTGGAACCGCTGGAAGCTGACCTGCGCCGCGTCAGGCTGCTGGCCGGCTCGCCACGCGGCAGGGAACTGCTGCCATGATCGCAAACCCCGGGCCTTTCGACACCGATCGCCGCCGCGCCCTGGCCCGCATGGGCAGCCTGGCGCTGCTGCTCGGCTCGCACCAGCTCGCGCACGGCGCTGCCATCGTCGCCGTGCGCGTCTGGCCGGCGCGTTCCTACACGCGCGTGACCGTCGAGTCCGACCAGGCACTGGTGGCCCGCCACCAGGTGGTCGAGTCACCGTACCGGCTGGTGGTCGACATCGACGGCCTGGAACTGCGCGAGCCGCTGCGCGCCCTGGTGGGCAAGGTGCGCGCCGACGACCCGTACATCGCCGGCGTGCGCGTGGGCCAGTACCAGCCCCGGGTGGTGCGCCTGGTGTTCGACCTGCGCCAGCCCATCGAACCGCAGCAGTTCACGCTGGAGCCGGTGGCTGCCTACCAGCACCGGCTGGTGTTCGACCTTTACCCGGTGCAAGAGGCCGACCCTCTGCTGGCACTGTTGCGCGACAAGGAAGCCGCCGAGGCCAGCGCCTCGCAGGCCGTGCGCGATGCGCTGGGAGAGCTCATCACCCGCATCGAACAACCCCAGCTTGCGGCCTTACCGCCACTGGCCATCGCGGCGGCTCCGGGAGCGGTTGCTTCCGCTGCCGCAGCGGCTTCGGCCCCGCCCCAGACCGCGCAGGCCCCGCCGCCTGCCGGGGCCTTCAGCACCCCCAGTCCCCCACCCCCCCCACCGCCCGTCACGGCAGCAGAGCGTCGTCGCGTCGACCGGCTCGTCATCGTGGCCATCGACCCCGGCCATGGCGGTGAAGACCCCGGTGCGATCGGACCCACGGGCTTGCGCGAGAAGGACGTGGTGCTGGCCATCGCCCTGCAGCTGCGCGACCGCCTGAACGCCCTGCCCGGCCTTCGGGTGATGATGACGCGCGAAGGCGATTACTTCGTGCCGCTGAACGAACGTGTGCGCAAGGCCAGGCGGGTGCAGGCCGACCTGTTCATCAGCGTGCACGCCGACGCCTTCTTCCGGCCCGAGGCCCGCGGTGCCAGCGTCTATGCCCTGTCGACACGCGGCGCCAGCAGCACCGCGGCCAGCTGGATGGCACGGCGGGAGAACTCCTCTGACCAGGTCGGCGGCGTCAACGTTGCTGGCGTGAAGGACCGGCAGCTGCTCAGCGCCATGCTCGACATGAGCACCACCGCCCAGATCAAGGACAGCCTCAAGCTCGGCCGCGAGGTGCTCACCAAGGTCGGCCGCGTGGGCCGGCTGCACAAGCGCCAGGTCGAGCAGGCCGGCTTCGCGGTGCTGAAGGCGCCGGACATCCCCAGCATCCTGGTCGAGACCGCGTTCATCTCGAATCCTGAAGAGGAGGCCAAGCTGCGCGACCCCGCCTACCGGCGCGAGCTCGTCGACGCCATCACCAGCGGCGTGGGGGACTATTTTGCAAAGAACCCGCCACTGGCGCGGCAACGGCCGCTGTGAACGCGGCTGTCACCGTCCCAGATAGCGCTTGCGCCAGAAGAAGCTGACGAGCCCGGCGCCCACCGCCACCATCAGGGCGAACGCAGCCCAGAAACCGTTGCTCGAATGAATCAGCGGCAGGGCATCGAAGTTCATGCCGAAAAAGCCGGTGATCAGGTTCAGCGGCAGGAAGATGGCGGTCAGCACGGTCAGCGTGCGCATGATGTCGTTGGTGCGGTGACCGAGCGCGCTGAAGTGCATCTGCACCGCGGTTTCGGCGCTCTGCCCGAGCCGGCGCACATGGCTGAGCACGCGTTCGACATGCTCCAGCACATCGCGCGAGCGCACGCGCAGCAGTTCCCGTTCGCGCCGCTTGTCGGCCTCGGGCTCGTCGGGCCATTCGTCCAGGGCGTCGATCCATTCCTGCACGGCGGCGCGCTGGTCTTCGCAGGTGTCTTCCAGCAGATTCAGCGCATTGCGTGAATCGAGCAGCACCTGCCAGTCGTTGAACTGGCTCTTCGGGCTGAGCAGCTCCTGCTGCAGGTAGCCGAGCTGGCGCGTCAGCAGTCGCCGCAGGTCGAGGTAGCTGTCGACCATGTGGTTGATCATGCGCAGCATCAGGTCCGCCGGGCTCGCCGGCAGGCGGGCGTTGCCTCGGGCATCGCGGTCGGCGGCAAGGCTGGCCAGCCGACGCGCGAAATAGTCGCGCACCGCGCAGTCGGTGGGGTGCACCGTGACCAGCACGCGGTCGAAAACCGCAAAACCGACCGGGCTGGTGTCGATCGCGTCGAGCGCCTTCTTAGCCGAGGCCAGCGTGCCATTGGCCTCGTCGACGAAGAGTGCCGAGCTGCCGGCGCCCGCCGCCAGCCGGCGGAACACCATCACGTCGTACCATGAGGTGTAGTCGTAGTGGCTGGGCAACTGGTTGTTGAGCAGGTCGGACAGGTGCAGGTCGACCAGCATGCCGCCGGTCCAGCGCTGCAGGGCCGCCTGCACGTCCGGGGTGGCCACTTCGAACTCGCGCCTGGCACTGCCCACCCAGACGAAGCCCTGCGCCGGCAATGACGCCGGCAGCGCGTCGAGTTCGACGAAGTGCTCGGCGGTGACGTGGAAGATCCGCATGCTCGGCCCCCCGGCCCTGGTTCGCCTTCAGGCCGCGCGGATCAGCCGTGCAGCGTCGAGCGCGAAGTAGGTGAGCACGCCGTCGGCGCCTGCCCGCTTGAACGCCATCAGGCTTTCCATCATCACCGCGTCGTGGTCGAGCCAGCCGTTGGCCGCCGCGGCCTTGAGCATCGCGTATTCGCCGCTGACCTGGTACGCAAATGTCGGCACCCGGAACTCGTCCTTCACGCGGCGCACGATGTCGAGGTAGGGCATGCCGGGCTTGACCATCACCATGTCGGCACCTTCGGCGATGTCCAGCGCCACTTCGCGCAAGGCTTCGTCGGAGTTGCCAGGGTCCATCTGGTAGACCTTCTTGTCGGCCTTGCCGAGGTTGCCGGCGCTTCCCACGGCGTCGCGGAAGGGGCCGTAGAACGCGCTGGCGTACTTGGCGCTGTAGGCCATGATGCGGGTGTGGACCTGGCCGGCTTCTTCGAGCGTGGTGCGGATGGCGCCGATGCGGCCGTCCATCATGTCGCTGGGGGCGACGATGTCGACGCCGGCCTGCGCATGCACCAGCGCCTGGCGGCGCAGCACCGCCACCGTGCTGTCGTTGACGATGTAGCCGCTGGCGTCGAGCAGGCCGTCCTGGCCATGGCTGGTGTAGGGGTCGAGCGCGATGTCGGTGAGGATGCCGAGCTGCGGGAATCGCCGCTTGAGTTCACGCACCGCACGCGGGACCAGGCCTTCCGGGTTGGTCGCTTCGGCGCCGTCGGGCGTCTTCAAGGCGGTGTCGATGACCGGGAACAGCGCCATCACCGGCACCCCGAGCCCGACGCACTGTTCGGCCAGGCCGAAGATGCCGTCGAGGCTGCGGCGCTGCACGCCGGGCATGCTGGCCACGTCTTCGGTGCGGCGTTCGCCGTCGAGCACGAACACCGGCAGGATCAAATCTTCGCAGCCCAGCCTGTGTTCGCGCACCAGCGCACGGGTGTAGGCGTCGCGGCGCAGCCGGCGCGGCCGGCTGCTCGGGTAAGGCGGGGGTGTGTGCATGTTGTCGCCTGCTTCGGGGCGGAGCCCTCGAAACCCTCGTATGGGCAGGGGAAGAGGCGGCGCCGAAGGCAGCTGTTTGAACAGCAGTTGCTGCGGTAATATCTGCAGCGGATGATAGCTGCAAGGCTGTCATCCCCTGCTTTTCCTCCCTGAGCAGGTGCCTTAGCGTGATGACAGCGATAAGGCTTGCCGGCCCCGGCTTCGTGCCGGGGGCTCTTTTTGTGCGCTGCAGCGCCGGTGGGGTTCATCCACTGGCGCCTGCGCATAATCGACCGCATGAGTTCTGGTTATCTGTGGGTCAAGGCCTTCCACATCGTCTTCGTGGCCAGCTGGTTCGCCGGCCTGTTCTACATGCCGCGCCTGTTCGTGAACCTGGCCATGGTGCCCGCCGACAGCCATGCCGAACGCGAACGGCTGTTGCTGATGGCCCGCAAGCTGTACCGCTTCTCCAGCCTGTTGATGGTGCCTGCCCTGGCGCTGGGGCTCGTGCTCTGGGCGGTCTACGGCGTCGGCATGGGGCCGGGCAGCGGCTGGATGCACGCGAAGCTGTTGCTGGTGGCCGGGGTGCTGGGCTACCACCACATGTGCCGCAAGCTGCTGCGCGGTTTCGAGACCGGGGGCAACAAGCGCAGCCACCAGTGGTACCGCGTGTTCAACGAAACCTCGGTGGTGTTGTTTGCGTTGATCGTGGTGCTGGTGGTGGTCAAGCCGTTCTGACCATCGGCTTGCGTACAAGTGCCCGACGCCCTGAACAAGCTGCGCCGCCGCCACCGCAGTTCGGCGTCGCCACTGGCGCTGGCCTACACCGCGCTGGTGCTCTACGCCAGCCTGTATCCCTTCCTGGATTGGCGCTGGCCACCGGGGCTGGCACTGGACGACCTGGCCCGTCTGCCGTGGCCGCCTTGGACCGACCACTTCGACGTCGTCTTCAACCTGCTGGGTTATGCGCCGCTGGGCGTCCTGCTCGTGCTGGCGGTGCTGCGCAGCGGCGGCGGGTTGCCCTGGGCCCTGGCGCTCGGGCTCGCCGGGCCGGCGGCCTTGTCCTATGCCACTGAACTGGCGCAGCAGTTCCTGCCAGGCCGGCATCCATCGCTGAAGGACATGGCGCTGAACACCGCCGGCGCGGCCATCGGCGCGCTGATGGCGCTGGCGCTGCAGGCGCTGGGCGTGGTGGACCGCTGGCATCGTGCCCGTGAGCGTTGGTTCCTGCGCGACAGTGCAGGCGGCCTGGCCCTGCTGGCGCTGTGGCCGCTGGCGCTGCTGTTCCCGGCACCGGTGCCGCTGGGACTGGGCCAGGGTCTGTTGCAACTTCGCGAGCTGGCCGCGCACGCCCTAGATGGCGTGGCCTGGGCCCAACCCGCACGGGCTTTGTTCACCGCCCATGCCAACGCCCAGCCGCTGGGCCCGCTGGGCGAAACCTTGACGACGGCGCTGGGCCTGCTGGCGCCCTGCCTGGTGGCCTACAGCGTGGCTCGCCCGGGCTGGCGCCGCGGCATGCTGGCCCTGGGCGCGGCGGGCCTGGCGCTCGCCGGCATGACCTTGTCCACCACGCTCAACTACGGCCCGGACCATGCGCTGGCCTGGCTGACACCCTATGCCGTGCCTGGCCTGGCCAGCGGGCTGCTGATGGCCTGGCTGCTGGCACCGCTGTCGCGTGGCGTGCTCGCCGGGCTCGGGTTGATGGTGCTGACGGGGCTGGTCACCGCCGTGACCCAGGCACCCGACGACCCCTACTTCGCTCAGAGCCTGCAGTCCTGGGAACAGGGGCAGTTCGTGCGCTTCCACGGCCTGGCGCAATGGCTGGGCTGGCTGTGGCCGTTTGCCGCCATGGGCTGGCTCTTCACGCGCTTGGCACAACGCACACCCGACCGTTGACAAGGACGGCCGGGCGATGCCGGGCACGCTGCCTACAATTGCCCGATGACCTACTACAAGCACCATGTGTTCTTCTGCCTGAACCAGCGCAGCAACGGCGAAGCGGCGTGTGCGCAGCACGACGCGCAAGCGGCCTTCGACCACTGCAAGCAGCGCGTGAAGGCCGAGGGGCTGGCCGGCCCCGGTGGCGTGCGCGTCAACAAGGCCGGCTGCCTGGACCGCTGCGCCGGCGGCCCGGTGGCCGTGGTCTACCCCGAAGGCACCTGGTACAGCTTCGTCGACAAGAGCGACATCGACGACATCGTCGAACAGCACCTCAAGCTGGGGAAGGTCGTCGAACGGCTGGTGCTGCCGGACGACGTCGGGCGCTGACCGGGCATGAACGCTGCCACCCAGCGCGGGGCCGTGGCCGGCCCGGCCGGGGCTCTGGCCATTGCCGTCGACGAGCCTGCCGGCCCAGTGCGCGGCCTCGCCCTCGTTTGCCACCCGCACCCGCTGCATGGCGGCACGCTCGACAACAAGGTCGTGCAGACCCTGGCCCGGGCCTTCGTGGCCCTGGGTTACACCAGCCTGCGCTTCAACTTCCGCGGTGTCGGCGGTTCTGAAGGCGGCTGGGACGAAGGCCGCGGCGAGATCGACGACGCCCTGGCGGTCCTGCAGGCGCGGCGTGCCCCCGGCCAGGCCCTGGTGCTCGCCGGGTTCTCGTTCGGCGGCTACGTGGCCTCGCAAGTGGCTGCGCAATTGGCCGACGGCCGCGCCGCGGGTGGCGCGGCCGAACGGCTGGTGCTGGTGGGGCCGGCCGCCAGCCGCTTCGACGTGGCCCCGGTGCCCGCCGACACCCTGGTCGTGCACGGCGAGAGCGACGACGTCGTGCCTTTGTCGGCCGCGCTCGACTGGGCCCGCCCGCAATCCCTGCCCGTGGTCGTCGTGCCCGGCGCAGGCCATTTCTTCCATGGGCAGCTGCCGCTGCTCAAGACCCTTGTGATCCGGGCCTTTGCACCGGGCGCAGCAACCTGACATGTCGATGACCGCCTTTCGAATCTCCTTCCTTTCACGCCTGCGTGCCGGCGTGCTGATCCTGGCCACCGCGATGGCGGGCTCGGCCCTGGCCCAGGCGCCGCAGCCGCCCGAGCTCGCCGCCCGCCAATACCTGCTGATCGACCTGGCCAGCAACCAAGTGCTGGCCGAGCGCGATGCCGACGCCCAGGCCGACCCGGCTTCGCTGACCAAGCTGATGACCGCCTATCTCGTCTTCAACGCCCTGCGCGACAAGAAGCTCTCGCTGGAACAGACCCTGCCCGTGAGCGAGCGCGCCTGGGCCGAGCGCAAGGGCGGCGGCTCGCTGATGTTCATCGACCCGAAGATGACGCCCAAGGTCGACGAACTGCTGCGCGGCATGATCGTGCAGAGCGGCAACGACGCCTCGGTGGCCCTGGCCGAGGGCGTGGCCGGCAGCGTCGACGCCTTCGTGGCACTGATGAACCGCCAGGCCCAGGCCTGGGGCATGAAGAACACCCAATTCAAAAACGTCACCGGCCTGACCGAAGCCGGGCACTACAGCAGTGCTCGCGACGTGGCCACGGTGGCCGCACGAATCATCAACGAGCACCCGGGCTTCTATCCGCTGTACGCCATCCGCGATTACAGCTTCAACAACAACCGCCAGGACAACCGCAACCTGCTGCTGGGGCGCGACCCCAGCATCGACGGCATGAAGACCGGCTACACCGACACCGCGGGCTATTGCCTGGTGGCCAGCGCGGTGCGCACCATGCCCAACGGCCAGCGCCGGCTGCTCAGCGTGGTGCTGGGCACCGCCAGCCGCGAGGCGCGGGCGTCCGAGAGCCAGAAGCTGCTGAACTGGGGCTACCTGGCCTGGGACGCCCTGCGCCTGTTCGACGCCGGCAAGGCGGTGGTCACGGTGCCGGTGTGGAAGGGCAGCAGCGCCGAGGCCAAGCTGGGTGCACCGGGCGCGCTGTTCACCACGGTGCCCAAGGGCGAAGGCGACAAGATCAAGACCAGCATCGAACGCACCGACCCGCTGGTGGCGCCATTGACCGCAGGCCAGCGGGTGGGCACGATCAAGGTGACCACCGCCGCCGGCACGCCGATCACCAGCGTCCCGCTGGTCGTGCTGGAGCCCGTGCCCTTGGCTGGCATCTTCGGCCGCGCCTGGGACTCGATCCGCCTGTGGATCAAGTAACCCTGCCGTGGGCCACAGGCCACCGCCTAAACTGAAATTCCCTTCACCCGCCATCAGAACGGAGCCCCGCATGACACGCTTGTGCCCAACCCGCATTGCCTTGGCCTGGACCGCAGCCCTGCTGGCCACTGCCGCCGGCGCGCAGACACTGGACAAGGTCAAGGCCAGCGGCAGCATCTCGGTGGCCTATCGCGAAAGTTCGATCCCTTTTTCCTACCTCGACGACAAGGCCCAGCCCACCGGCTTCGGCTGGGAGATCTGCGGACGCATCGTCGACGAGGTGCGCAAGGCCACCGGTCGCAGCGACCTGAAGGTGGCCACGCAGGCCGTGACCAGTGCCAACCGCATTCCGCTGCTCGTCAACGGCACGATCGACATCGAATGCGGCAGCACCACCAACAACAGCGACCGCGCCAAGCAGGTGGCCTTCGCCACCAACTACTTCTACACCGGCACGCGGCTGCTGGTGAAGGCCGGCTCGCCGGTGAAGTCGCTCGCCGACCTGAAGGGCAAGCGCGTGGTCTCGACCACGGGCACCACCAACTTCCGCATCATGCGCGGCCTGAACGAGGAGCGCGGCCTGGGCTTCGAACTGCTGGGCGCCAAGGACCATTCAGAGAGCCAGCTGATGGTGCAGAGCGACCGCGCCGACGCCTTCGCCATGGACGACATCCTGCTCTACGGCCTGGCCGCCAGCAGCGCCAAGCCCAGCGACTGGGCCGTGGTCGGCGAGGCGATCCAGGTCGAGCCCTACGCCATCATGCTGCGCAAGGACGACCCGGCCTTCAAGACCCTGGTCGACGGCGTGCTGGCCCGGCTGATGGACAGCGGCGAGTTCGAGACGCTTTACCGCAAGTGGTTCATGTCGCCCATTCCGCCCAGGGGCGTGAACCTGAACGCCCCCATGCCGGTCGAACTGCGCGGCAACCTGCAGGCGAAGTCGGACAAGCCCGCCACCTGAACCCGCCACCCTGCGACATCTGCCCCGAGGAACCCCCCCATGAACGAAGCCCTGTGTTTCCTAAACGGCGAGATCCAGCCCCTGGCCGAGGCCAAGGTCTCGGTGCTGGACCGCGGCTTCATCTTCGGCGACGGCATCTACGAGGTCGTGCCGGTCTACGGCCGGCGCCTGTTCCGCTTCGACGAACACATGGCCAGGCTCGGGCGCTCCCTGGGCAAGCTGCGCATCGACAACCCCCACGGCCGCGACGAATGGCTGGCCCTGTGCCGGCAGCTCGTCGCCCAGGTGTATGAGCGCACCAGCGCCGAGGACCAGCTGGTCTACATCCAGGTCACGCGCGGCGTGGCGCCGCGCGACCACGTCATGCCCGTGGGCATCCGGCCCACGGTGTTCGCGATGGCCAACCCGATGAAGCCGGCCACCGCGGAACAGCGCCACCAGGGCGTGGTCTGCACCACCGCGCGCGACTTCCGCTGGGAGCGCGGCGACATCAAGAGCACCAGCCTCCTGGGCAACGTGCTGGCGCGGCAGATGTCGGCCGACCATGGCGCGGTCGAGACCATCATGTTCCGCGACGGCTTCCTCACCGAGGCCGCCGCCAGCAACGTCTGGATCGTGCACGAAGGTGCGCTGCTCGGCCCGCCGAAGAGCGACCACGTGCTCGAGGGCATCCGCGTCGAGCTGCTGCGCGAGCTGTGCGAGGACTGCGGCATCGCCTACAACCTGCGCCCCATTCCCGAGGCCGACGTGATGGCCGCCGACGAGGTGCTGCTGAGCTCGGCCACCAAGGAAGTGCTGCCGGTCACGAAGATCGACGGCGAAGGCGTGGGCCATGGCGCCGGCCGCGGCCGGCCCGGGCCCGTGTACGCACGCCTGCACGAGGCTTATCAGCGCGCCAAGCTGACGATGTCCATCTGACCGCGAAGGGCCTGCGATGCGCGAGATCCCGCCCGAGCAAAGCCTGATCGAATACCCCAGCGCCTTCCCGATCAAGGTGATGGGGGCGCAGGTCGAAGGCTTCGTCGAAGCGATGGCGCGCGTGGCGCTGCAGTTCGACCCGGCCTTCGACGCCGGCAGCATCGAGCAGCGTCTCAGCTCGGGCGGCAAGTACCTGGGCCTGACGCTCACGGTGACGGCCACCAGCCGCGAGCAGCTCGACGAGCTCTACCGCACGCTGTCCACCCACCCGATGGTCAGGGTGGTGCTGTGACGGCCCCGGGCCGGCGTCAGCTGGGCTGAGCCGAGGCGCGGGCGTCGAGCTCGCGCAGCTTGCCGGGGGCCGCCTCGTCGCCGGCCTTCCCGGCCAGGTCGTACCAGTAGCGGGCCAGCCGCAGGTCCTGCGGCACGCCGTCGCCCTGTTCGTACATCGACGCGATGAGATACATCGCGCCGACATCACCGCCCTTGGCGGCCTCGCGGTACCAGCGCGCCGATTCGGCGGCATCCTTGGGCTTGCCCCGGCCCAGGAAGTAGGCCGTGCCCATCGCGACCTGGGCTTCGACGCTGCCGCTGGTGGCCGCCACCTCGTACCAGCGCAGTGCCAGGGCGAGGTCACGCGAGCCGAACTCGCCGTTTTCCAGCCCCTGGGCCAGCATGAACTGGGCGGTGACGAAGCCGCCTTCCGCAGCGCGCACCAGCAGGCGACGCGCCGTGTCCACGTTCGGCTGCGGCAGCTCGGCCCGCAAATGCATCACCGCCAGGTTGTATTCGGCCAGCGGCACCCGCTGTGCGGCCAGGCTTTCGAAGCCCGCTCGCGCGGCCGGCAGGCGACCGGCTTCGTACGCAGCCAGCGCAGCATCGAGCCTGGCCTGCTGCGCGGGTGGGAGGGGTGGTGCTGCGCCTGCGGCGAAAGCCGTCGTGAGGGCAGCGCCCAGCAAAAGGCGGCGCAGCAGGCTGCAGGTTCGTGGCAGTTTCATGGGTGCGTTCTCGGCAACGAAGCGTTCGGGCGTCGGGGACACGATAGCGCTGTGGTGGACAGTTTGCTGGCGGGCACCAGACCATGGTCCAGAATGAACCATGTCCGAACCTGCCCGCAAACGAGTCACCCTGAAGCCCGGCGCGCTGGCGCCCGACCCCCGCCGCAAGCCGGTGCGCCCGGGTGCACCCCACCGGCCGCCGCCGGCCGTCACGACCGATGTCGAACCACCGCGTCGGCCCCGACCCGACCGTCCGCTGCGGCCCACCGGCACGGGAGCCGACCGTCCGCAACCCGCGGGCGCGCGGCCCGCCGGCCCGCGCACCGACCGCCCGGCCCCACCGCGCATGGCGCCGCCGCCGCCGACCCGCGCACCGGCGCCCC
>JANOBX010000116.1:0-54080 GCA_031411875.1 Burkholderiales bacterium
CCGATGGTCAGCACCAGCCCGTCGCGCCCGATGAGCACACCCGAGCCACGACGCTCGCGCCCCAGGGTGGCCAGAGATCGCGCGTCGGCCACGGCCTGCGTGCGCAGGCCGACAACACTTTCACTGGCGCGCTGCAGCGCCAGCGACTGTGCCTCGATGGCACTGGGCCGGGGGCCGTCCTGCGCCCACACGGGCATGGCGGTCAAGACGGACAGCGCGAGGGCGGCTTGAGCGCTCAGGCTTGGGCGGTGGGGCGTCATGGCGGCGTCTCCTGCTGCTGGACCGTGTGAGGGCACAGCATGAAACGTTCCCGCTGCCCTGGCAGGGCCAGGGGCTTTGCCGGCTCAACGCCGGTTCGAGCCGAAGGGCGGCTGCTTGCGCCAGTAACGAATCATCAGATAGCCGCCGACCATGCCGCCCAGGTGGGCGAAGTGCGCCACGCCACTGCGGTCGACATAGCCCAGCACGAGTTCGATCACGCCGAACACGATGACGAAAGTGCGCGCCTTCATGGGGATGGGCGGGAACAGCGGCATGATGATCCGGTCAGGGAACAGCATGCCGAATGCCAGCAGCAGCGCGAAGAGGCCACCCGACGCGCCCACGGTGGGTGCGATCGAGCCGGTCACCGCGGTCACGATGAGCTGGGCCACGGCCGCCGCCAGCACGCCGGCGATGAGGAAATGGATGTAGCGGCGCGTGCCCCACAGGCGCTCGAGCTCGGACCCGAACATCCACAGGCCCAGCATGTTGAAGAAAAGGTGGAAGGTGCCGCCGTGCAGGATGCCGTAGGTCAGCATCTGCCAGGGGGCGAACAGTCCGGTCGACAAAGGCCACAGCGCCAGCCAACGGTCCAGGGGCAGGATGAGCTGCAGGCAGAACATCGCCGTGCAGATCAACATGATGGCTTTCGTGACGGGCGGCAGCGGCGGCATCGATGGTGGGCTGGTGCCCGGCAGTTCAGGCGGGTTGCGCGCTCGCGGCGGCGATCGTGGTGCCCGCGGCCAGACTCGAACTGGCACGCCTTGCGGCGGCGGATTTTGAATCCGCTACGTCTACCGATTTCGTCACGCGGGCAATGGGGCCGAGGCCTGGGTCTCGGGCCGCGCAGTATCGCATGGGCAAGCCGCCACGCTCGCGAGTCGCGCGGGCTGCGCTGCCACAATCCACGCATGCAAAACTATCCGACCCTCGAAGACGCCATTGGACGCACGCCGCTCGTGCGCATGCAGCGCGTGGCGGCCCTGGCCGAAAGCCGCGGCAACGTGGTGTTGGGCAAGCTCGAAGGCAACAACCCCGCCGGCTCGGTGAAAGACCGGCCCGCGATCGCGATGATCCGCGGCGCCGAGGCACGGGGCGACATCCGCCCGGGCGACACCCTCATCGAGGCGACTTCGGGCAACACCGGCATCGCGCTGGCCATGGCTGCGGCCATCCGCGGCTACCGCATGGTGCTGATCATGCCGGAGGACCTGTCGATCGAACGTGCCCAGACCATGAAGGCTTTCGGTGCCGAACTCGTGCTCACGCCACGTTCCGGCGGCATGGAATACGCCCGCGACCTGGCCGAACAGATGCAGCGCGACGGCAAGGGCCGGGTGCTGGACCAGTTCGCCAACGCCGACAACCCGCGCGCCCACTTCGACAGCACCGGCCCCGAGATCTGGCAGGACACGCAGGGCCGTGTGACCCACTTCGTCAGCGCCATGGGCACCACCGGCACCATCACCGGGGTGTCGCGCTTCCTGAAGCAGCAGAACCCCGAGGTGCGCATCGTCGGCGCGCAACCCAGTGAGGGTTCGCGCATCCCGGGCATCCGCAAATGGCCCGAGGCCTACCAGCCGGCCATCTACGACCCGAGCCAGGTCGACGAGCTGATGCTGGTGACCCAGGCCGATGCCGAAGACATGGCGCGGCGCCTGGCGCGCGAGGAAGGTCTGTTCTGCGGGCCTTCTGCTGCCGGGGCCTGCTGGGCCGCCCTGCAGCTGGCCACGAGGCTCGAGAACGCGACCATCGTCTTCATCGTCTGCGACCGCGGCGACCGCTACCTGTCCACCGGCATCTTCCCAGCGTGACGGCGCCGGCCGAACCCCGTTTCTGCCTGGCCTGCAGCAGCGCGCTGCAATGGCTGGAGCGCGACGAGGACGGCGGACCGAAGCGCCGCCTGCGCTGCCCGGCCTGCGGCTGGACGCACTGGAACAATCCCACGCCAGTGCTGGCGGCGGTGGTGGAATGCGTCGACCGTGGCGGTCAGGTGCTGCTGGCCCGCAATGCCGCCTGGCCGGGGCGCATGTTCGCGCTCATCACCGGCTTCATGGAAGCCGGCGAGACCGCCGAGGAAGGCATCGCGCGCGAGGTCCTGGAGGAAACCGCGCTCGTGGCCGCTTCGGTGCGATTGATCGGGGTCTACGACTTCCAGCGCATGAACCAGGTCATCATCGCTTTCCACGTGCGTGCCAGCGGCGAAGTTCGCCTGTCCCCCGAACTCGCCGAATACAGGCTGTTCGACCCGCCCGACCTGCGCTGCTGGCCTGCCGGCACCGGGCAGGCCCTGGCCGACTGGCTGCGCAGCCGCGGCATCGAACCGCAGTTCCTGGAGCGCCCGTAAAATGCTGGGCATGGACACTTCCAAAGAACTCGACGCGCGCGGTCTGAACTGCCCGCTGCCCATCCTGAAAGCCAAGAAGGCGCTCGCCGACATGGCGGCCGGTGAAACCCTGCGCATCGTCTCGACCGACCCCGGCTCGACGCGCGACTTCCAGGCTTTCGCCCGCCAGACCGGCAATGAACTGGTCGAACAGACCACCAGCGGCAGCGACTTCATCCACGTGCTGCGCCGGCGCTGATTGCCGCGGCTGGCGGGGCGGGGCCCGGCGCTGAAGCTCAGAGCTCCAGCTTGCGCAGGTAGTCGCGAAAGCCAGGACCCAGCTGCTTGTGCGCCAGGGCCAGTTCGACGTTGGCCTCGAGGAAACCTTCCTTGCTGCCGCAGTCGTAGCGCTTGCCTTCGTAGCGGTAGGCAAAAACCTTTTCGCGGCGCAGCAGCGATGCGATGCCGTCGGTGAGCTGGATCTCGCCGCCGACGCCGCGCTGCTGGGTGGCGATCTCGTGGAACACGCCCGGCGTCAGGATGTACCGGCCGGCCACGCCCAGACGTGAAGGTGCGTCTTCGGGCGCCGGTTTTTCGACGATGCGGTGCACGTCCATGAGCCTGTCGTTGACCTCGGTGCCGGCCACGATGCCGTAGCGACGGGTGTGCTCCGGTGGCACTTCCTGCACCGCCAGGATCGAGGCACGCCATTCGCTGTATTGGTCGACCATCTGCTTGAGCACGGGCGGCTCGCCGACCATCAGGTCATCGGCCAGCAGCACCGCGAAAGGCTGGTTGCCGACCAGGCGCTCGCCGCAGAGCACCGCGTGGCCCAGGCCCAGTGCCTGGGCCTGACGCACGTAGATGCACTCCATGTCGTCGGGCTTGACGCTGCGCACCACCTCCAGCAGTTCGTGCTTGGCAGACTTCTCCAGCGCCACCTCGAGTTCGAAGGTCATGTCGAAGTGGTCCTCGATCGGCCGCTTGTGGCGTCCGGTGACGAAGATCATCTCGCGCACCCCGGCGGCGTAGGCTTCCTCGACGGCGTACTGGATCAGCGGCTTGTCGACGACCGGGAGCATCTCCTTCGGTTGGGCCTTGGTGGCGGGCAGGAAGCGCGTGCCGAGACCGGCAACGGGAAAAATGGCCTTCTGGACTAGCATGTGGTCCTTCTGCGGTGGGTGGCTGCGCTGGCATTCTGGCACGCACCCCCAAGGCGCCCCCGGCACCGCCGGACCCTCGACGTCTGACCCCATCCACTCTGTGCAACAACCCGATGGACGTGCTGGTCGTTGAAGCTTTCGACAAGGACGTGCTCGACTGGCTGGCGGCCCGCCACGCCGTGCGGTATGCGCCCGAGCTGGCCCAGCAGCCGCTGGCCTTTCGCGACGCGCTGAGCGAGGTGCGTGCGCTGGTGGTGCCGCCCTCGGTGGCGCTCGACGGGCTGGCGTTGCGGCATGCGCCGAAGCTGGGCGTCGTGGCACGCATGTCGGTCGGTGCCGAGAACATCGATCTCGAGGCTTGCGCGCGTGCCGGCGTGGAGGTCGTGCGACCGGCCAGCGCCAGTGCCCTGGCGGAGGCCGAGTTCGCGGTCGGCGCCTTGCTGCAGCTGCTGCGGCGCGTGCCCATCGTCAGCGCCGAGGGCCTGCTCGTCGGCCGCGAGCTCGGTGGCAGCACCGTGGGCATCGTCGGCCTGGTTCCGGCATCGCGGCCCCTGGCCAGGCTGCTGACGGCATTCGGTGCCACGGTGCTGGGCTACGACCCGGTGTTCCACGTCAGCGACGGTGCCTGGCAACGCGCCGGCATCCCGCCGGTGGGACTGCGCGAGCTGTTGCAGGGTTGCGAGTCGGTGGTCGTGCTGCTGGACTACTTTCCACGCTATACAGGCCTCTTCAGCGAACGCATGTTCGAGGAATGCAGGGCCAACATGGTGATGGTCAGTCTGGGTCATTCGGCCTTGTTCGACGCCCGCGCCCTGGCCCGCGCGCTCAACAGCGGCAGGCTCGCCGCGGCCTGGCTCGACAGCGTCGAGCCCGGGTTGCTGGATGCCGGCAAGCCGCTGTACCGCATCGACACCCTGCAGGTGACGCCACGCGTGGCGGCGACCACGCGCGAGTCCCGATCGCGCAGCGCCTGGGCCGTGGCGCGCCGCATCGACACGCTGCTGCAGGCGGCCAGGCAGCGCGACGCAGGCACGCCGGCCGACCGGCAGCCCACGGCCGCTACGCTGCTGCCGTCAGACGCGCTTGCTGGTCCTGCAGGCGCGCCACCGTCTGCCTGAAGTCCGCCAGGCGGGCGCGTTCCTGTTCGACCACCGCGGGCTTGGCACGGGCCACGAAGCTTTCGTTGCCGAGCTTGGCCTCGGCCTTCGTGATCTCGCCCTCCAGGCGGGCGATTTCCTTGCCCAGCCTGGCGGTTTCCGCCGCGACATCCACCTGCACATGCAACGCCAGCCGCAGCGGCCCGGCCACAGCGACCGGTGCGGCCTGCGTGGCCTGGGCGAAGGCGTGTTCGTCGTCGATCACCCGCACTTCCGACAGCCGCGCCAGGGCCTGCAGCAGGGGTGTTGCGGCCTGCACGAAGGCGGCTTCGCCGAAGGTCAGCAGCGGCACCCGTTCACCCGGGGGCAGCCCCATCTCGCTGCGCAGGCGCCGGCTTTCGGCGACCACGGCCTTGAGCTGCTGCACCCAGGCGTCGGCCGCCGGGTCCACCTTGTCCAGGGCCGCGAGCGGATAGGTCGCCGTGACGATGCTGTCGGCGCCGCCGGGGGTTTTCCGCCCGGCGACGACGGCCACGGTTTCCCAGAGTTCGGCGGTGATGAAGGGCGCCACCGGATGCATGAGCCGCAGCACCGTTTCCAGCGTGCGGATGAGGGTGCGACGGGTGGCGCGTGCGCGCGACTCGTCTCCGGCCTGTGTGGCCTGGGCGATCTGCACCTTGGCGATCTCCAGGTACCAGTCGCAGTACTCGTCCCAGACGAAGGCGTAGATCGCGTTGGCGACGTTGTCGAGCCGGTAGTCGGCGAAGCCGCGGGCCACGGCGTCTTCCACGCGTTGCAGTTCGCCGGTGATCCAGCGGTCGGCCAGGCTGAACGACATGTAGCCGTGGAAGGGCTGGCCGGGCGCACATTCGGCCTTGGTGTGCTCCTTCAGCCCGCAGTCCTGGCCTTGGCAGTTCATCAACACGAAGCGCGTGGCGTTCCAGAGCTTGTTGCAGAAGTTGCGGTAGCCCTCGCAGCGCTTGGTGTCGAAGTTGATGTTGCGGCCCAGGCTGGCGTAGCTGGCCATGGTGAAGCGCAGCGCGTCGGCGCCGAAGGCCGGGATGCCGTTCGGAAATTCCTTCTCGGTGTCCTTGCGCACACGCGGCGCGGTTTCGGGCTTGCGCAGGCCGGTGCTGCGCTTGTCGAGCAGGGGGCCGAGCTCGATGCCGTCGATCAGGTCGACCGGGTCGAGCACGTTGCCTTCGCTCTTGCTCATCTTCTGGCCCTGGGCGTCGCGCACCAGGCCGTGGATGTAGACGTCCTTGAACGGCACCTTGCCGGTGAAGTGCGTCGTCATCATGATCATCCTGGCGACCCAGAAGAAGATGATGTCGAAGCCGGTGACGAGCACGGTGCTGGGCAGGAACAGGTCCTGCTCCACCGTCCTGGCGGGCCAGCCCAGCGTGCTGAAGGGCACCAGGGCCGACGAGTACCAGGTGTCGAGCACGTCTTCGTCCCGCTTCAGCGTACCGGTGTACCCGGCGGCCGTGGCGCGTTGGCGGGCTTCGTCTTCGGAACGCGCAACGAACAGTTCACCGCCCGTGCCGTACCAGGCCGGGATCTGGTGGCCCCACCAGAGCTGGCGGCTGATGCACCAGTCCTGCAGGTTGCCCATCCAGTGGTGGTAGGTGTTGACCCATTGCTCGGGCACGAAGCGCACCTGGCCGCTGTCGACGGCGTGGATGGCCTTCTGCGCGATGCTCCTGCCGTCGGCGCCGGGCTTGTTCACGGCCACGAACCACTGGTCGGTGAGCATGGGTTCCACCACCTGCCCGGTGCGGGCGCAGCGTGGCACGGTCAGCCGGTGTTTCTTCGTTTCCACCAGCAGGCCTGCGGCTTCCAGATCGGCCACGATGCGCTTGCGCGCGACGAAGCGGTCCAGACCGCGGTAGGCCTCGGGTGCGTTGGCGTTGATCTTCGCGTCGAGGTCGAGCACGCCCACCATCGGCAGGCCGTGGCGCTGGCTCACCGCGTAGTCGTTGGCGTCGTGGGCCGGGGTTACCTTCACCACGCCGGTGCCGAATTCGCGGTCGACATAGGCGTCGGCGATCACCGGGATGAGCTTGTTCACCAGCGGCAGGCGCACATGTTTGCCGACCATCGCGGTGTAGCGCTCGTCTTCGGGGTGCACCATCACGGCCACGTCGCCGAGCATTGTTTCCGGCCGTGTGGTGGCCACCACCAGCTGGCCCACGGCCCCATTCGCGTCCTCGAGCGGGTAGGCGATGTGCCAGAGGAAGCCGTCTTCCTCTTCGCTTTCCACCTCCAGGTCGGACACCGCGCTCTTGAGCTGCGGGTCCCAACTGACCAGGCGTTGGCCGCGGTAGATCAGGCCTTCGTCGAACAGGCGCACGAAGGTCTCGGTGACGGTGGCCGAGAGTTTCTCGTCCATCGTGAAGTACTCGCGGCTCCAGTCGACGCTGTCGCCCATGCGGCGCATCTGGTTCGTGATGGTGGCGCCGCTCGTGGCCTTCCAGTCCCAGACCTGGGCGACGAAGTTCTTGCGGCCCAGGTCATGGCGACTCTGGCCCTTGTCCTGCAGTTGGCGCTCGACGACGATCTGCGTGGCAATGCCGGCGTGGTCGGTGCCCGGCACCCACAGCGTGTTGTGCCCGCGCATGCGGTGGTAGCGCGTCAGGCTGTCCATGATCGTCTGGTTGAACGCATGGCCCATGTGCAGCGTGCCGGTGACGTTCGGCGGCGGCAGCTGGATGCTGAACGAAGGCTTCGCCGGGTCGAGCGTGGGCGCGTGCTGACCGCTGGCTTCCCAGACCGGGCCCCAACGACGTTCGATGGCGGCGGGTTCGAAGGACTTGGCGAGCTCGGTCATGGCGTGGCGGGTCGAAGGCGTTCCAGGGAATGGAGGCTCGGGCCTCCGCCTGGAATTGTAGGTGTCAGCCCCCCAGGGAGGAGTCCGTTCATGACCGTCTGCCCATGAAGCGGTGCGCACTGCGCGCCGCCCGCCCGGGGCCCGGTATGCTGACCCCACGAAAATCTGGCACCTGGCCGGGAGCGTTGCGATGTCGCCGAACCCTGAGTTGCACTTTTTCTGCGGCAAGGCTGGAGCCGGCAAGACCACGCTCGCACGGCGCCTGGCGGCGCAACACCGGGCCGTCCTGATTTCCGAGGACGTCTGGCTGTCCAGGCTGTACGGCGACCAGATCCGGAGCTTTGCCGACTACGTCCGCTTCTCGGCCAGGCTCAACAGCGTCGTCGGCCCGCATGTCAGCAGCCTGCTCGAGGCGGGCCACACGGTCGTGCTGGACTTCCAGGCCAACACCCGGTCGCGCCGGGCCTGGCTGCGGTCGGTGTTCGAAGCGGCTGGGGCAGCCCACGTGATGCATGTGCTGCAGACGCCCGACGCCCTTTGCCTGCAGCGAATCGCGCAGCGCAACGACGAGATGCCCGAAGGCGCCAGCCGCTTGAGCGAGTCCGACTTCTGGCATGTGTCGTCGTTCTTCGAACCGCCGGAGGCCTGGGAAGGCTTCCAGGTGGAATGGCATCTTCCGCCCGCGCCCTGAGCGCACGAGGCGCACTACATGAACAGGTGTTCGCCGGCGTTTTCGCCGCCCAGGACCACGTAGTTCACCTTCTTCAGGTCGCCCAGCACGCGCCCGCCGGCGTAGCTGATGCTGCTTTGCACGTCTTCCCGCATCTCGCGCAGCGTGTCAGCGAGGTGGCCCTTGATGGGCTCGAGGATGCGCTTGCCTTCGACGTGCTTGTACTCGCCCTTGTTGAAGTCGCTGGCCGAGCCGTAGTACTCCTTGTAGCGCCTGCCGTCCACCTCCACGGTGGCGCCTGGCGATTCCTCGTGCCCCGCGAACAGCGAACCCACCATCACCATGGCCGCGCCGAAGCGAACGCTCTTGGCGATGTCGCCATGGTGGCGGATGCCGCCGTCGGCGATGATGGGCTTCGTGGCCACGCGCGCGCACCACTTCAAGGCGCTGAGTTGCCAGCCGCCTGTGCCGAAACCCGTCTTCAGCTTGGTGATGCAGACCTTGCCTGGGCCCACGCCCACCTTGGTGGCGTCGGCGCCCCAGTTTTCCAGGTCGATCACGGCCTCGGGTGTGGCCACGTTGCCGGCAATCACGAAGGCCTTCGGCAGCCGGGTCTTGATGTGCTCGATGGCGCGCCTGACGCTGTCGGCGTGGCCATGGGCGATGTCGATGGTGACGTAGTCGGCACCCAAGCCGCTGCCGGCGAGCTCGTCGATCACGGCGAAGTCCGCCGGCTTCACGCCCGACGAGATCGACACGAACAGATCCTTCTCACGCATGCGCCGGGCATAGGCCACGGCATCGAGGTCGAAGCGGTGCATGACGTAGAAGTGGCCGTTGCTCGCCAGGTGTTCGCTGATGGCCTCGTCGATCACGGTCTTCATGTTGGCCGGCACCACCGGCAGCGCGAATCGGCGTCCGCCGAACTGCACCGAGGGGTCGCACTGGCTGCGGCTGTCGACCACGCACTTGCGCGGCAGCAGCAGGATGTTGTCGTAGTCGAAGATTTCCATGCGGCGGACAGCGAGTTGCCAGGGGGGTTGCCGAAGCATAGTCCTGCCGGGTGGCGGCTTCTAGAATGAGCCCATGGATGCGCATACAGGCCACGTGGCCAACCCGCCCGGCGCAACGTCGTTGGACAACTCCCCCCTGCTTCGAGGCCTGAACCCCGAGCAGCTGGCCGCGGTGACCCTGCCGGCGGTGCCTTCACTCATCCTCGCCGGGGCTGGTTCCGGCAAGACCCGGGTGCTGACCACGCGCATTGCCTGGCTGATGCAGACCGGGCAGGTCTCGCCCGGCGGGGTGCTGGCCGTGACCTTCACCAACAAGGCCGCCAAGGAAATGCTGACGCGGCTGGGCGCGATGCTGCCGGTGCCCGTGCGCGGCATGTGGATCGGCACCTTCCACGGCCTGTGCAACCGCTTCCTGCGTGCGCACTGGAAGATGGCGGCGCTGCCGCAGGGCTTCCAGATCCTGGACAGCAGCGATTCACAAAGCGCGGTGAAGCGCGTCATCAAGGCCATGAACCTGGACGAGGAACGCTTCGTACCGAAGCAGGTGGGCTGGTTCATCGCCGGCAGCAAGGAAGACGGGCTGCGCCCGAAAGACGTGGAAGTGCGCGACGAGCAGACGCGCAAGCTGGTCGAGATCTACCAGGCCTACGAAGACCAGTGCCAGCGCGAAGGCGTGGTCGATTTCGCCGAACTGCTGTTGCGCACCTACGAGCTGCTTCGCGACAACACGCTCTTGCGGGAACATTACCAGCAGCGCTTCCGCCACCTGCTGGTCGACGAATTCCAGGACACGAACAAGCTGCAGTACGCCTGGCTGAAGATGCTGGCGCCGCCTGGCTCCAGCCAGTCGGTGCTGGCCGTGGGCGACGACGACCAGAGCATCTACGCCTTCCGCGGCGCACGCGTGGGCAACATGGCCGACTTCGAACGCGAATACCGCGTGCAACGCGTCGTCAAGCTGGAACAGAACTACCGCAGCTACGGCAACATCCTGGACGCGGCCAACGAACTCATCAGCCGCAACACCCAGCGCCTGGGCAAGAACCTGCGCACCGAAGCCGGCCCGGGCGAACCGGTGCGGGTGTTCGAGTCGACCAGCGACTTCGCCGAGGCGCAGTGGTTCCTGGAAGAAGCGCAGCAGCTGCACCGCGGCGGCATGCCGCGCAGCGAGATCGCGCTGCTGTACCGCAGCAATGCGCAAAGCCGCATCATCGAAAGCGCGCTGTTCAATGCCGGCGTGCCCTACCGCGTGTACGGCGGCTTGCGCTTCTTCGAGCGTGCGGAGATCAAGCACGCGCTGGCGTATCTGCGGCTGATCGAGAACCCGAACGACGACACCAGCTTCCTGCGCGTGGTGAACTTCCCCACGCGCGGCATCGGTGCGCGCAGCATCGAAACCCTGCAGGATGCTGCCCGCACTTCGGGCCGCAGCCTGTACCAGAGCGTGGGCGCGGTGGCGGGCAAGGCCGGCGCCAACCTGCAGGGCTTCGTGAAGATCATCGAGATGCTCCGCGACGCCACGACGCAGAGCACGCACGGCCTGACCCTGCGCGAGATCATCGACCAGGTGCTGCAGCACAGTGGCCTGCTGGAGTTCTACAAGACCGACAAGGAAGGCCAGGACCGTGTCGAGAACCTGCAGGAACTGGTGAACGCGGCCGAAAGCTTCGTCACGCAGGAAGGCTTCGGCAAGGACGCCGTGGCCCTGCCGGTGGACGAACAAGGCGCTGCCGCAGGCGGCGGCCCGGCGCCGGTGCCCGACGCCGAGACCGGCGAGATCATGTCGCCGCTGGCCGCGTTTCTGACCCACGCCAGCCTGGAAGCCGGCGACAACCAGGCCCAGGCCGGAGCCGACGCGATCCAGCTGATGACGGTGCACTCGGCCAAGGGCCTGGAATTCGACGCGGTGTTCATCACCGGCATCGAGGAAGGCCTGTTCCCGCACGAACAGAGCCTGAACGACGCCGACGGTGTCGAAGAAGAACGCCGGCTGATGTACGTGGCCATCACCCGCGCCCGCCAGCGCCTGTACCTGAGCTTCAGCCAGACGCGCATGCTGCATGGCCAGACCCGCTACAACGTGAAGAGCCGCTTCATCGACGAGCTGCCCGAAGCTGCGCTGAAGTGGATCACCCCGCGCAACCAGGGCTTCGGCTCGGGCTATGCCCGCGAATACCAGCAGGCCTGGCAGCGCGGCAGCGGGTTGGGCAGCATCGTCGGCACCGGGCGCGTGGAGCCGCGCACGGCGGTGCACACGCCGCTGCCCGCGGCGATGGCGGCGGCCCAGACCGTGGGCGGTTTCCGCACCGGGCAGACGGTGTTCCACACCAAGTTCGGTGAAGGCGTGATCACGACGCTGGAAGGGCAGGGCAACGACGCCCGTGCCCAGGTGCAGTTCGGCCGTCACGGCAGCAAGTGGCTGGCGCTGGCGATTGCGAAGCTGACGCCCGTGGATTGAGGCGCCGCCGCCGGGCAGGCGGTTGAACATCGCCGACCCTGTCGATGTATGACCATGGCCGCTTCAGGTAACGCTCCATGAGCGCCCCAAGGAGACCACGTTGACCAGCAAGGGACAAGTCACGATCCCGAAGCACATTCGCGACGCCCTGCGGCTTTCGCCTGGCGCAGCCGTAGAGTTCTCCGTGAATGCAGCCGGAGAATTGGTGATCCAGCGCGCGAGGCCAGTCGGGCTTGCCCTTTGGGGCATCGGGCTGCCTCAACCGGCCTTGTCCAGCTTGTCCAGCAGGTCGAGCGCCCGTTGCGGCTTGCCGCGTGCCGCTCGGATTTCAAAGCGTACGCGGGCGTCGTAGTTGGCCAGCGCCACCGTGGCCAATTCGTCCATCAGCTTGTTGACGCTGATGGAGTTGGACTTCGCCAGCGCTTTCAGGCGCTCGTGCTTGTCGTCGGGCAGGCGGATGGTCAAGGTGGACATGGAAAAGCCTCCAGGCATTGCTCGGGTGTCAGCACCCGCAGGGATGGAAACCTCAGTTCGCCATGGGCCACGTCGCGCAAGTTGTGCGTGACGATGGCCTGTGCCTGCGCGGCCACGGCCAGTTCGATGAGGTGGTTGTCGGCTTCGTCCGGCAGGTTCGGCCGCCAGGCGTAGAACAGTTCGACCCAGCGGCAACGGTTCAGCAAGCCGTCGAATACCTCGCCTCGCTCGCGGGCTGACAAGGCCGAGTCGGAGAACAAGTCCGTGCGCCCGAGCACATCTTCGTACTCGGCAAGCAGTGCGGGGCCCAGCACGGGCTGGTACATGCCCTGCAAGCAGGCCCGCAACACGGCCCGCGCTCTGTCCCCGCCACGCAACAACGCAGCGACCAGGACGTTGGTATCCAGGACGAGTGTCACCATGAACAAATGATAGCACCCGCGCTATCAAGGAAAGGTCGGGACTCGAAGTCTTGAAACGGCGCATGGAGCCTAGCCCGGCGTCGCGCCCGAGCCAGCGCGTCTGCCGGGCAAGACGCTGGACGACGTCGACTTCACCACCGTGCCCATGGTCCCGAAGGCGTGATCGTGACGCTGGATGGGCAGGGCACTGACGTGCACGCCCGGGTGCCGTCCGGCCGTCCTGGCCCCATGGGCTGGGCCCGCGGAGTTGCAGGCAGTGTCATCGCACGCTCGCGGCTGCTGACCCGGAGAGTTCGCCTGCAACCTGGCGCAGTCGCGCACTCAGGCCTGAATGCCGCTGCGTCGGCGTCGCCACGGCTTCGGCCACGCGCTCGGCACTGGCCACCAGCCAGACCGAACTGCGGGCACGGGTGATGGCGGTGTAGAGAAGCTCCCGCGTCAGCACCCGGCTGGGCTGCGCAGGCAGCAGCACCATCACGGTGTCGAATTCCGAGCCCTGGGCCTTGTGCACGCTCATGGCGAAGGCGGTGTCGTGTGCGGGCAGGCGTGCCGCGGCAATGGCGCGGAAGCCGCCGCTCGCGGCGGCATCAGGAAACCACACCAGCAGATCGCCGCTGCCCGGCGCCGCGAGCGTGATGCCGATGTCGCCGTTGAACAGCCCGAGCGTGGGGTCGTTGCGCAGCACCATCACCGGACGGCCGGCGAAGCTTTCAGGCGTCGGGTGGCGGCCCGGGGGCTGCAGCGCGCCCAGGCGTTCGACGGCATGGCGGGCCAGCCGGGCGTTGCAGGCTTGCACGCCGCTGGGTCCTTCGCGCAGCGCGCACAGCAGCCGGAACCGGCTGAAGGCGGCGTGCGCGGCAGCCGGGTCGCCGGGGTGCAGCAGCAGGCTGTCGAGGTAGTGTGCGTAGCCGTCTTCCGCCTGCCTCATGGCGGCGGTCAGGCCAGGCGCTGACCAGCGCAGCGCGTCGCCAGACTGGCCCTGCAGCAGCGCCAAGGCGGTGGCCGCCTGCCCGGTCTGCACGGCCTGCGCCAATTGGCCGATGGCGGAGTCGGCGGCGAAGCGATGGTTCTGCGTCAGCCAGACGACGCTGTCGGGCAGCGGGGTGTCGTCGGCCCGCGCTGCAGCAGGCGGCACGATGGCCGCGGCCTCCAGGCCGCACAGCGTCGCAAGGTCGGAGCGCGTGGCCGCCGACAGCGCCGGGTTGGCGCTGAGGTCGGAAAACACCGCGCCCGACTCGACGGCCGAGAGCTGGTCCTTGTCGCCCAGCAGCACGACGCGCGCATGCGCCGGCACGGCGTCCAGCAGGCGCCGGGCCAGCGCCAGGTCGAGCATCGAGGCCTCGTCCACGACCAGGGCGTCGATGAGCAGCGGCTGGCCGGCGTGGTGGCGGAACACGCCCGGTGTGGGGGTGGGCCCCAGCAGCCGGTGCACCGTGCTGGCCTGCGTGGGCAAGCCCCGGCGCAAGGCTTCGGGCAGGCCCGAGGCGCGTGCCTGCAGGGCTTCGGCCATGCGCGCCGCCGCCTTGCCGGTGGGTGCTGCCAGGGCGATGCGGCAGCCGGGCTGGCTGGCCAGCAGCAAGGCCAGCAGCTGCACCACGGTGGTGGTCTTGCCGGTGCCCGGGCCGCCGCTGATGATGAGCAGGCGCTGGCGGAGGGCCAGCGCGGCGGCCAGCTGCTGCCAGTTCGGCAGGCCGTCGGGCGGGGCAGGAAACAGGCGCTGCAGCAGCGCCGGCACTTCTGGCGGCAGATGCCCCGGTTCATGGCGCTGCGCGGCCTGCAGCAGCCGGCGCGCCAGCGCACGTTCATGGTCGAAGTCGCGGTGCAGGTAAAGGCGGCCTTCATCGTCCAGCACCATGGGCCGGTTCGAAGGTGCTGCGGCCGTGTCGACGACCTGCGCCGCCAGCAGCGTCTGCGCCCAGCTTTGAGGGCCCGTCAGCAGGCCGGGATGCGCAGCGGCGACCTCGGCCAGCGGCCAGCACACATGCCCCTGGCTGCTGGCCAGGCTGAGTGCCCGCGCGGCATGGCCTGCCGTCTGTGCCGCCAGGGCGGCCGCGCCGAGCTGAACCGCCCAGGCTTCCACCTGCGCGGCGAAGCCATCGGCCAGGGCCTGGGCGGGGTCGAAGGGCGTCATGGCGTGAGCTCGGCCAGCAGTTCCAGCAACTCGGGGCCGCCCAGGGTCTGGTCGGCCGTGCCCAGCAAGTCCGACAGGGCTTCGACCAGGCCCAGACTGGGCCGCCAGGCGTGTACACCGCAGGGTGCGCCATCGCTGCCTTGCCAGCCTGGGCGCACACCGCGCACGAACAGGTACAGGCCGGGGCCGACGTGGGTGTCGTAGTCGTAGCCCGGCAGCCGGTGCTGCAGGAAGCGGTGCAGCGCCAGGGTGTAGAGCAGCAGCTGCAGGTGGTAGCCCTGGGTCGACATGGCCCGCGCCAGCGCCGGCGGCGCGTAGTCGGCTGGCGCGTGGCCCAGGTGGTTGCTCTTCCAGTCCAGGACATGGAAGCGGCCGCCGTGCTCGAAGACCAGGTCGATGAAGCCGCGTAGGTAGCCATGCAGCGGCGCGAACGACAGCGGCGGCCCGGCCAGGCCGTGGCGCTGCAGCAGGGCCTGCAAGGCACCGGGCTGCAGCGCCGGCGCGGGCAGGGTGAATTCCAGTTCGTTCAGGCGCCGCGTGGCCGGCACCTGCGCCAGGGTCAAGGGGCCGGTGGGGCCCTGCAGCAGCGGGGTGTGCAGCACGTCGGCCAGCATCGCCTGCACCGCGTGGGCGCTGGCGCCTGGCAGTTCTGCGGCATGCCGGGCCAGGGCCTGGTCGATGGCGGCCGGCCAGCTCGCCGGGTCGGCGAAGTCGATGTTCTCGAACACGCTGTGCAGGCATTCACCCGCCGCCGCGCCGCGCGGGAACTGCAGGATGTCGTCGCTGCCGCTCGTGGCCGCTGGCGTGGGCAGGGTGGCCACTTCGGGGCGCACCCGGCGGTCGTGGTCGATGGCGGCCGATTCGCTGCGTGCACCCTGCGTCAGGCTGCTGTAGCTGCCCATGCGCCAGGGCACGGGCAGTTGGCGGGGGCCGGGCAGTGCCGACACGGTGTCGGGAGCTGGGCGGGCGGGTCGCAGGCGGGTCGGCACCGCGCTGGGCAGCGGGCGCAGGTCGACGGCGCCAGGATGGCTGCGGGAAAGTTCGTCGGCAAATTCGCACCATTGCTGCGCCATGACGGCGGGGTCCGGCCTGGCATCGATCTGCCCCGTCAGCAGCCACTGCAGCGGACCGGCCCCGGCCTGCTTGAAGCTGGGTGCGGGCGGCTTGCCGTGCAGCATGTAGCTCGGTCCCACCACCAGCGTGCAGCGCTGTACGGCACGGGTCAGGGCCACGTAGACCAGGCGCAGGTTCTCGGCCAGGCGTTCGTCGTGGGCGGCGGCTTTCCATGCCACCACGTCGGGGTGCTTGTCGGGCAGCCGGCGGAAGTCGATGGTGGCGTTGCCGGCGGCGTCGAAACCCTCGCGGCCTTCCAGGCGCGAGCCGCCCCCGCCCGGCGCGCCATCGAAGAGGAACGGGCAGTAGACGAAGGGGTACTCGAGTCCCTTGCTGCGGTGGATGGTGACGATCTGCACGCGGTGGCGGTCGGACTCCAGCCGCAGCTGCGTGGCCTCGGCGTCGCGCGACGTCGGGTCGCTGCGTTGCTGTTGAAGCCAGCGCTGCAGGGATTCCGGGGCGGGGTGGTCTGCGGCCGCCTGCTGCAGGCACTCGGCCAGGTGCAGCAGGTTCGTCATGCGGCGTTCGCCGTCTTCCCGGGCCAGCAGTCTTGGGTGCACCGCATACGCTGCCTGCAGCCGGCGCAGCATCACGCCGACGCCGCGTGCCGTCCACAGCAGGCGCAATTCGTTCAAGGTCTGCACATGTCCGGCGAAGGCCGCTTCGTCGTCCGACAGCGCCTCGAGGGCGCCGGCGTCCAGCCCCAGCAGCGCGGTGGCCAGTGCGGCGCGCACGCTGCCGGCGTGGGTGGGGGCAAGCACGGCGGCCAGCACCTGCTGCAGTTCTTCGGCATCGATGCTGTCCCACAGGCTGGCCTGCGACTGTTCGACGCTGGCCACCCCGCAGCCCGCCAGCGCCCGGCGCATCATCGCGCCCTGGCGGTGGCTGCGCACGAGCACGGCGAAGTCTTCGGCTGCCAGCGGCCGCTCGCCCAGCCGAAGCTGGCCAGCCTGCGCGCTGGACAGCAGCGCGGCGATGTCGGCGGCCGTGGCCGCGGCCGCGGCTTCCTGAGCGCGGGCTTTCGACATCGGCAGGTCGCCGGGTAGCGCCCAAAGCTGCAGTGGCGCCAGCGGCGGGCCGTCGGCCTGCAGCGGCGCCCGCTGCTTCGCGCCCACGCCCACGGGCGTGAAGTGCAGCCCGGCCTGCCTGAACGGGTTGGCATGGCGGCCGAAGAGCGCGTTGCAGGCCTGCACCAGCAGCGGCACCGAGCGCTGGTTGTGGGCCAGCGTGGCCTCGCGCGTGGCGGCGTCGCGGGCGCGCAGGTAGGTGCGCAGGTCGGCGTGGCGGAAGCTGTAGATGGCCTGCTTCGGGTCGCCCACCAGGAACAGCGGCAGCGGCACCGGCGGCTGCAGGTAGATGCGGCCGAAGATGGCGTACTGCACCGGGTCGGTGTCCTGGAACTCGTCGATCAGTGCCGCCGGATAGCGCTGGCCCAGGCTTTGTGCCAGCGCCGCTCCATGCGGGCCGTGCAGGCGCTGGTGCAGGTTCAGCAGCAGGTCGTCGTAGGCCAGCGTGCGGGCCTGGCGCTTGGCTTGCTGCAGGGCCTCGGGCCCGCTGTCCAGCCAGTGCTTGACGAGCCGCAGCCGTGCCAGCACCAGCGTTTCCTGGACCGCATTCCTGGCGTCCAGCAGGGCCTGGGCCAGAGCCGGAAACGTGTGCGGTGCCGGCGCCGGCAGGCCTTTCTTCGGCTTCAGTGCGCCGGCTGCAAAGCGCTGCAGACGGGATTTCTTAGGATCGGCCGCAGGCTCGGCCAGGGGGTCGTGGCCGCTCAGCAGCGCGTCCCATTCGGCCGTGGCAGCGGCCACGTTGGCGGCGTTGAAGTGGGTCTTGTGCAGATTCGGCCGCGCGCTCTCCAGCACCGCCAGGAAAGTGTCGCGGCCGCTGGCCCAGGCGGCACGGGCGGCGTCGAAGGCGGTGGCCAGGGCGGCCTCGGCGGCGGCACAGGGCGCATCTTGGGTCGACGCGGCTTCGATGCCTTCGGGCCACTGCAGGTTCGCCAGCGGCTTGGCCTGGCGGCGCTGCAGCAGTTCTGCGAACCCCTGCGGGCTGTCGCCCTGCTGCGCCAGGTGCGACAGCAGGCTTGGCGGCAGGCCGCCATGCACCACGTGGCGGCGCCAGAAGTCCTGGGCCACCTGCAGGCGCAGCAGCGAGTCGTCGGCCTGCATGTCCTGCCGCAGTGGCAGGCCGGCGGCCAGCGGGGTGTCGCCCAGGGCGCGCTGGCACCAGGCATGGATGGTGAAGATGGCGGCGTCGTCGAAGTCCTGCAGCGCCTGGTCCAGCCGCGCGGCCAGGGTGTCGTCGTCCAGGCCCAGGCCGCGCTGGTGGGCCAGCAGGTCGTCGACGAAGCGGTCGTTGTCGGGCGTGGCGGGGGGGCCCTGGCGCAGGCGCTGCAGGGTCTGGGCGATGCGGCTGCGGATGCGGTCTTTGAGCTCGGCCGTGGCCGCCTTCGTGAAGGTGACGACCAGCACCTGCCGCACCGTCAGCTGCCCCTCCAGCAACAGCCGCAGCACCAGGCCGCAGATCGCCCAGGTCTTGCCGGTGCCGGCCGAGGCCTCGACCAGGGTGCAGCCCTGCAGCGGCGCGGTGAACACGTCCAGCGGCGTGGCTTGGCGTTCAGGCGTCGTCATCGGCTTCCTCCACGGTGGCGACGCCGCGCAGATGCTGGCGCAGCGGGCCGAACACGGCTTCGGCCTGGGCTTCGAAGGCTGTGTCCAGCGCGTCGGGCACACCCCGCAGCGCGAGCTTGTAGTGGGCGTCGGCGCCTTCGGCATAACGGTTGAAGGGGCCGGGTTCCCAGCTGTTGCGGGCGGCCTGGGTGCCGGGTTTGTCGACCCAGGCCCAGGACGTGCGCGGATACAGGTGCAGTGGCGACTGCTGGCCCTGGGCGTAAAGCCGCAGCAATGCCCGCAGCAGGCCTTGCGGATCGGCCACGGGTTCGAAGATCCAGTCGCGGTCGGCGGCTAGCCAGGTGGTGCAGGCCTGCTCCGCGCCGAGCTGGAGCTGGGGGTTTTGCTGCAGGCCCAGACACAGCAGCAGGTGGTGCAGCCAGGCGTCGAGCAGGTCGGCGCCGCTCGCCCGGGCATGGCGCCAGCGCACCAGGCCGGTGGGGCGCAGGTCGGCGAGCGCGCCGGTCAGGGTCCACTCGGCACCGTCGATGCAGGCGGCCAGCGTCACCGGCAGGGGCGGCAGCAGCGGTGCGCGGGTGGCTGCGCAAATGCGCAAGGCGTAGTTCTGCAGGGCCTGCAGCTCCGTGGCCAGCGCCGCGGCGCCCAGCTCGCCGGCGGGCCAGGCGGTGCCGGCCCGGGCGAGTGCCGCGGCCTCGGCCGCGCTGGCACCGGCCAGCAGCGCCGGCAGCAGCTGGCTGGCCAGTGCGCGCCGGGTGTCCGGGTCGGGCACGAAGGGCTCGTCATCGGCCAGTTCCTCGTCGTGGCGGGCGAGCGCGAGGCCCAGCCGCCGGCGCAGCAGCGCGCGGCTGGGATGCCGGAAGAAGGCCACCAGCCGTGCGGCGTCGACCTGCCGTTCGGCTTCGCCCGGGGCGGGCAACGGGGTGGTGAAGAAGGGGGGTTGTGGATCGCGGGCGGCGGCCTCGTCGTCGCCCGTGTCAGCGCTGGCGGTGTGCTGGTCTGCAGAGGGTGCATCGGCCATCGTCCCGGGCTGCAGGCTGGCCTGCAGGGCCCGCGCCATGTCGCCGTCGCGGCTGCGCTGGCGCGGGTCGGCTATCGGCCTGGCGTCGAAGGCTTCCAGTGCAAAGGGCTGCATCGGATGCTCGACCAGCAGTCGTGCCCGCGCCCGGGCACGGGCGGCGGGGTCGGCGGCATCGGCGGCGCTGGCCACGGTGGCCGTGGTCAACAGGTCCAGCAGTTCCGTCACCAGGACCGATGGCGTCAGCGGCGCGTTGTCACGCAGGCTGCGCCCGGTGCAGGCCAGGAAGAGGCTGCGGCGCGCGGACAGCAGCAGGTCGAGGAAGACGTTGCGGTCCTCGATGCGACGCTGGCGGTCGCCACGGCGCGGGTGGGCGGCCATCAGGTCGAACTCCAGAGGCGGTGCCGTGCCCGGCCAGATGCCATCGTCCAGGCCCAGCACGCACACCACGTCGTAGGGCAGGCCGCGCAGCGAGGCCATGGACGCAAAGGTGATGGCACCGCCGGGCACACCGCCGGCGGCGCTCGCGTCGAGCTGTTCGGCCAGTGCGGCCCGCACCACGGCCAGGGGCAGCGGCGTGTCCACGCCGCTGGCCAGCCAGCGCGCCGAGAGTTCTGCCATCGCCGTCTGCAGCGGCAGCAGCGCCTCGGCGCCATCGCTGCCTTCTGCTTCGCCGGTTTCGGCCTGCAGGAAGCGGGGGATCAGCTGCTGCAGCAGCGGCCCCCAGGCGGCAGGCGCCAGCGGCTGTGCGGTCTGGGTGCGCAGCGCCCCCAGCGCCTGCACGAAGGCCCACAGGCCACCCAAGGACTGGGCCTGGAGGCCTTCGGGTCGGCCAGCGGGCAGCAGTCCGGCCCAGGGGCTGGCGATCCTGGACCCGAACGCATTCCCCGACGCGTCCGAGGTGGCCGACGCCCCGGCGGCTTCTGGTGCCTGGCCCGGCATGGCATAGCCCAGCAGCAAGCGCGACAGGCCGTCGGCCCAGGTGTGGGCGGGGTTGTTGGGCAAGCCCAGCGCGCTGCGGTGTGCCGCATCTTCGCCCCAGCGGATGCCGGCATCGCCGAGCCAGTCGCGCACCTGCTGCAGGCCGGCGTCGTCGTGGCCCTGGAGCAGGCCGAAGCGACGTGCCACCAGCGGCTGCTGCAGCAGGGCAAACACCTCGCTGGCCGCCCAGCGTGAACCCGCCAGCGCCAGCAGGCCCAGCACGGCCCGGGCCGGCGCGTCGTCCTGGCTTCGGGCACGGCCCGTCACCAGGTAGGGCAGCTGCCGTTCGCGCGGCGCGGTGCCGAACACGGCGTCGATCAGCGGTGCGGCGGTGTCCAGGTCGGGCACGGCCACGAGCACGCGGCCGGGGGGCAGGGGTTTGCCGCCCGCCTCAGCCTCGGCGAACAGGCCCAGCAGGTGGCTGTGCAGCACTTCGAGCTGGCGTGTGAGCGAATGGCACACGTGCACTTCCAGGCTGCGGTCGTCCGGCGCCAGCTCGAACCGGCCTGGGCCGGGCTCGTGCAGTTCGAGGATGCTGTTCTGCAGCTGCGCCAGCAAAGCCTTGCCGCGGGCCGGCGGATAGACGGCGCTGGCGCCCTCTCCGTTGCCGCTGGCGTCGACCAGGGCGTGGAGGTGGTCCTGCGTCTGCCGGCCCCAGCCGCCGAGCAGCCGATGGCCGACCTCGAAACCTGCGGCCTGTCCGCGTGCGCGCAGCTGCGCCAGCCGGCGGGTGTCGACGAGGTCGAACCAGTGTTCCTGGCAGGGGTTCAGCACGTACACATGCACTTCGGCATGCGCTGCCAGCCGCTGCAGCCACTGCAGGTGCAGCGGCGCGATGGTGGGCAGGCCGAAGAGGTGGGCGGGCCGGCCGAGTGCGGCCGCCATCGGCCCGTGCGCGGCGCGCTGCGGCAGCGTGCGCAGCAAGGCCTGGGCGCTGGGGTCGGTGCTCATGCCTTCGTGCGCATCAACCGCCAGCGACACCCGCCGCCACAGCGCCGCCTGCCAGTCGGCATCGACGTGGTCCTGAGCTTCGCGCCAAGGCTGGCCGGCCGACCAGGCCTGCAGGCCGTCGGCGCGGTAGGTGGTGTACTGCTCCAGCAGTGCGGCGCAGCGGCCGGCCAGTTCGAAGTGCATCAGTGCGTCGGCGCCGTCCAGGTAGGCCGCAAGCCGTGGGTGGGCGGCCACGAAGGCCGGGTCGGCAAAGGCCTGGTACACGCGCCAGGTGAGCCCTGCTGCCGCGAAAGGCGACTGCCGCGGCCCCGGCCCGGCCAGCCGCGACCAGAGCCAGGGTGCCAGGAAGTCAAAGCGCAGGTGCGCGCACACGCCTTCGAAGCGGGCCAGCTGCAAGGTCAGTGCACGTCGGATGGCCAGGCTGGGCACCACCACTTCGCGCGGTTCGAAGACACCGGCCAGCCCGCCCGCTGCGGGGCGTTGCAGCTCGGTGAGCAGGCGTGCAGCCAGCACTTCGAAGCGATTGGACAGGTGGATGTGCAGCATGGCCGAGGTGCGGGGTCAAGGCAGGGGCGTGCTGAATCGGGCGAGGAAGCTGCGGTCGATGTGGTCCTTCCAGCGCCAGGCCATGCGGCCCAGCCAGCCACCCTGCAGCGACCAGCGGCCGCGAGTGGCGATGGCATGCCCGTCGGCCGTGGACAGCAGGGCCAGGAAGCGATGCTGCGGGCGGTAGTCGGCCAGGGCCTGGCCGCCGAGCGTGGCGCGCAGGTTGGCCGTCAGCACCGGCCCCATGCGCACGGCGTACACGCCCGCCTTCGGCAGCGGCGTGGCCCACTCCGCGCAGTCGCCGACGGCGAAGACGCGGCTCTGGCCGGTGCAGCGCAGCTGCCGGTCGACCTGGAAGAAACCGCTGGCCCTGGTGGCCAGGCCGCTGTGGCGCTGCCAGGGGTGAGCCTGGGCGCCGGTGGCCCAGAGCAGCAGGCCGTCGGGCCGGGCCTGGGCGGCGTCGAAGCCGGTGCCGGTGTGCACGGTGACGCCGGCTTGCTGCAGCGCACGGCGGGCCGCACGCACGGCGCCAGGGGCCAGGCCGGGCAGCAGTTCGCCGCGGGTGACGAGCGTCCCGCCGATCGCCTGCTGCGGCTGCAGGCGGCGCAGCCGCGCCAGCACCGCCAGCAGCGCTTCGACACCCGCCGCGCCGCCGCCCACGGCGGTGACGTGTGCGATGGGCGCAGCCCCGGCGGCCTGCTGCGCGAGCAGCTCGTCCCATGCCGCCCGCAGCCGCCCGAGCGGCCGCAGCGACATCACCCGCCCCGGCAGGCCGGCCGGCGGCAGCAAGGTCGAGCCGACGTTCAGCGACAGCACATCCCACCCCAGCACCGCACCGCTGGCCAGGCGCACTTCGCGGGCCAGCGCGTCGACGCCCTGCACCTCGTCGATGAGAAGCTTGGCCCCGGCAGCAGCGGCCAGCGCGGCGAAGTCGATGCAGATCTCTTCGAAGCCGTAGTTGCCCGCCAGCCAGCCCGGCACCATGCCGGAGTAAGGCGCCAAAGCGCTGGGCGAGACGACGGTGAGCTGCACGCCCGCGACCGGCGCCCGCGCCCAGTCGGCCAGCACCTGGGCGTGGGCGTGGCCGGCGCCGACGAGGAGCAGATTCATCACGGACGCCAGCCCTGGGGCAGGTGCTGCAGGTCGTGGGCCTCGTCGATGTCGGGCAAGGCCGGCAATTCGACGTGTTCCAGTCCTGCCGCGGCCAGTGCCGTGCGGGTGGCGACCATCAAGCCCGGCGTGCTCCAGGGCATGTTCTCGAACAGCGGGCCGAAGCGTTCGACGGCCGGCCCGCGCAGGCCGATGAGCGCATAGCCACCATCGAAGGCCGGCACGAAGACGGCGTCGGCCCGGTCCAGCGCCCGTGCGGCTTCCTGCAGCACCGTGCTGCCCAGGCCCGGGCAATCGGTGCCGGTCATCAGCAGCCGGCCCACCTGCGGCAGCCAGCGGGCGAAGGGCCTGCGCATGCGCGCGCCGAGGTCGCCGTCGCCCTGGTCGCTGAAGCTCAGGCCGGGGCGGGCCAGGGTCGTCCACAGCGGGTCGCTGGTGTCGGGCGCGCAGCACAGTTCCACTGCGCCCAGCCGGGCATCCAGCGCCTGGTCCAGCGCATGAAGCAGCAGCCGCTGCGCCAGTGCCGCAGCACCGTCGGCACCCAGCGCCGGGATCAGGCGTGTCTTGGCATAGCCCGGCCGCGGGGCCTTGGCCATGACGACGATGGGGCAGGGGGGCAGGGGATCCATCAGCCGCTAACGATAGAGCCTGGCCAGGTCTTCGGCGGCCGCGCCGCGCCAGTAGGCCCAGCGCAGGCGCCACATCAGCACGATGGTGCGCCAGGCGCCACGTTCGTCCCAGCGCCTGCCCGAGGTGACGACCCGCAGGCGCAGGCAGGCCGGGCGGCCGATGGCAAGCAGCCGGCGCGAGATCTCGACGTCTTCCATCAGGGGCTGGTCGGGGAAGCCGCCAACGCGGTCGAAGGCTTCCCGGCGCATGAACAAGCCCTGGTCGCCGGTGGCGATGCCCGACAGCCGGGAGCGCTGGTTCATCATGCGGGCCACCACCGGCAGCCAGCGCGAGCGGCCCTCGATGGCCACGTCGAAGCGCCCCCAGTGCGAGCCGGCGGCGAGCGCGGCGTGGATGTGGCTGTCGGCCATGGCCGGCAGACGGGTGTCGGCGTGCAGGAACAGCAGCGTGCCGGCACGCGCCGCCGCAGCGCCGTGGTTCATCTGCCGGGCGCGGCCGCGCGGGCCGGCCAGCACCCGGTCGGCCAGGCCCTGGCACAGGCCGGGGGTGCCGTCGCGGCTGCCGCCGTCGACGACGACGAGTTCTGCACCCCGTTCGCGCAGCGGCGCCAGCGCCGCGAGGGTCGAGGCGATGGCTGCGGCTTCGTCGAGCACCGGCATGACGATGCTCAGCGGGGGTCTGTCGTCGTCAACCATCGCATGAAGCTCGCGGCTGGTGGGGGGTACAGTCCGCCGCAGCACCATGAACAAGGCCTTCACCAAAGAGACCGACGGCGACGACGACGAAGACGACGCCGGCGCGGGTCTGGCGCCGCTGCCCCCGGGCACGCGCAACTACATCACGCCCGCCGGCTACCAGCGCCTGCGCGCCGAGCTCATGACGCTGCTGGACGACGAACGCCCGAAGATCGTGGAGGTGGTGTCCTGGGCGGCCAAGAACGGCGACCGCAGCGAGAACGGCGACTACCTCTACGGCAAGAAGCGGCTGCGCGAGATCGACCGCCGCATCCGCTTCCTGACCAAGCGGCTGGACATCGCCGAGGTCGCCGACCCGTCGGCCCATCATGGCAAGGACCAGGTGTTCTTCGGCGCCACCGTCACCTACGCCAGTGCCGGCGGCAGCGAACGCACCATCACGATCATGGGCATCGACGAGGCCGACAGCCTGCAGGGCGAGGTGAGCTGGATTGCGCCGATTGCGCGCGCACTGCTGAAGGCGCGTGAAGGCGACGAGGTCACGTTGACGACGCCGGCCGGTAGCGAACGCATCGAGGTGGTGGAAGTCCGCTACCCCAAACCGGCCTGAGGCAGCCGCGCGCGCAGCGGCGCCCTGCAAACCGGTGTTCAGGCGTGTGCCGGCTTGTGCCGGGCCACCCGTTGCACGCCGGTGGACCGGCGCACCGCGCGCAGGGTTTCGGCCAGGTGAACGCGGTCGCGCACGCTCACGAGCACGCGCAGTTCCACGGTCTCGTCCAGCGTCTCGGCGTCCATGTCGAGGTGGATGATGTCGGCTTCCGACTTGCTGATGCGGCTGGCCAGTTCGGCCAGCACGCCCTTGCCGTTCTTGACCAGCACGTCGAGCTGGGTCTCGAAGGCGCGAGACATCTCGTCGGCCCACTCCACCGGCATCCAGCGCTCGCTGTCGCGTTCGAACAGGCGCTTGCCCACGGGGCATTCGCCGGTGTGCACGAGCAGCCCTTCGCCACGGCCCAGGTAGCCGACGATCTGGTCGCCGGGAATCGGCCGGCAACAGTTGGCGAGCTGGATCGACGCGCCTTCGCTGCCGTCCACGAACACCATGCCCTGGGTCGTGGCGCTGTCGTCCTGACCGTAGCGCCCCAGGGTGAGCATCACGGCGTCGGGGCGGATGCCCCTTTCGCCCATGAAGTGCGCCAGGCGCTTGGCCACGATGACCGCGATCTTGCGGCCCAGCCCGATGTCGACCATCAGGTCGGCACGCTGGCGGTTGCCGCTCCAGCGCGTGAGCTGCTGCCACAGGCTGGCGGCCGGGGTGTCGCCGGGGTCCGACGAGGGCATGGGCAGGCCCTCGGCGCGCAGCGCTTGGGCCAGCATCTTCTCGCCAAGGGCCTGCGACTCCTCGGCCTCCATGTTCTTCAGGTAGTGGCGGATCTTGCTGCGCGCGCGGCCGGTGCGCACCATGCTCAGCCAGCCCGGGTTGGGGCGCGCGCCGGGGGCTGTGATGATTTCCACCACGTCGCCGCTGCGCAGCACGGTGCGCAGCGCCACCGGCTCGTTGTTGACCTTGGCCGCGACCATGTGGTCGCCGACGTCGCTGTGGATGGCGTAGGCGAAGTCCACCGGTGTGGCGCCGCGCGGCAGCGCCAGGATCTTGCTGCGCGGGGTGAAGACGTAGACCGCGTCGGGATACAGGTCGATCTTGACGTGTTCCAGGAACTCGACCGCGTCGCGGGTCTCGTCCTGGATGTCGACCAGGCTCTGAAGCCACATCGACGACAGGCGCTGCGCGTCGGCGGTGGCGCTGTCCTTGCCGCCGGCCTTGTAGAGCCAGTGCGCGGCAATGCCTTTTTCCGCCACGGCGTGCATGGCGTCGGTGCGCACCTGGAATTCCACTGCGGTGCCCAGCGGGCTGACCAGGGTGGTGTGCAGGCTCTGGTAGCCGTTGGCCTTGGGAATGGCGATGTAATCCTTGAAGCGCCCCGGCACCGGCTTGTACAGCTGGTGCAGCACGCCGAGTGCGATGTAGCAGTCGGTGAGCGTGGGCACGACGATGCGGAAACCGAAGATGTCGTTGACCTGCGTGAAGCCGCTGTGCTTCTCGCGCATCTTTCGGTAGATGGAATAGATCGTCTTTTCCCGGCCGCTGACCTGCACCTTCAGCTTCTGCTGTGTGAAGGCTTTCTCGACGTCGGCCTGCACCCGTTCGACGATGTCGCGCCGCGTGCCGCGCGCCCGCTTCACCGCCTTCGCCAGCGCCGCGTGGCGCCAGGGCGAGAGCAGCTCGAAGCTGAGTTCCTGCAGTTCGCGGTAGGTCTGGTTCAGGCCCAGACGGTGGGCGATGGGGGCGTAGATGTCGAGCGTCTCGCGGGCGATGCGCGCGCGCTTGCTCGGCGCCATGGCCTGCATGGTGCGCATGTTGTGCAGGCGGTCGGCCAGCTTCACCAGGATGACGCGCACGTCGCGCGCCATGGCCAGCAGCATCTTGCGGAAGCTCTCGGCCTGGCTTTCTTCGCGCGTGCTGAAGTGCAGCTTGTCGAGCTTGGTCAGGCCGTCGACGAGGTCGGCGGTGGCGGCGCCGAACTTCTCGATCAGCTCGGTCTTGGTGACGCCCTGGTCTTCGATCGTGTCGTGCATCAACGCGGCCATGATGGCCTGGGCGTCGAGCTTCCAGTCCGCGCACAGGCCCGCCACGGCCAGCGGATGCGTGATGTAGGGCTGCCCGCTGTGGCGGAACTGGCCGAGGTGGGCCGCGTCGGCGAAGCGGTAGGCCTCGCGGATGAGTTTCAGCTCGGCCTTGCCCAGGTAGCCCAGCTTGTCCGACAGCGCTGCGAACGACGAGGCTTCGGTGGCGGGCTCGTTCGCCACGACGGGCGCCCGCCCCAATCCCTGCAGGGCGGCAGGCAGCAGTTCGGCGGCCAGGGAACGAAGACTCATGCCTTGAATTTATCGTGCTTTGCGCCGGCCCTGTCCAGAAAGGGCCACGGGCGCCGGCATCCCTGGTGGGACACCGGCGCCCGTGGCACCCGCAAAGCGTCCCTGGGGACGCTTCAAACCAGCTTCAGACCGGCACCTTGCGCAGCATTTCCACGCCGATTTCGCCAGCGGCGATCTCACGCAGCGCGGTCACGCCGGGTTTGTTCTTGGTGTCGACCTTCGGGGCGTGCCCCTGGCTCAGCATGCGGGCGCGGTAGGTGGCGGCCAGCACCAGCTGAAAGCGGTTCGGGATCTTCTCGAGACAATCTTCGACGGTGATGCGGGCCATGAGCGCTTCCTTGGCTGCCCTGTCAGGCTGCGCGGGAGTGCGTAGCCACCAGGAACAGCGCGGATTGTAGCGGTCTGGCCGTTCGCGCAGCGAAGGTCAGCCCAGACCCAGCGACGCAAAAACCTGCGACCTGGCCCGGCGCTGGGCCGCGTACTTCAGGCGCTGCGAGTGCACCACGGTCTTCAGGTCGAACAGCGCGGTCTCGAACAAGGCGTTTACGATCACGTAGTCGAAGTGGCGCGCCTGGGCCACCTCGGTGCGCGCGTTGCTCATGCGCTGGGCGATGACCTCGGCCGTGTCTTCGCCGCGCCGGTTCAGGCGCTGCATGAGTTCTTCCCAGCTCGGCGGCAGGATGAAGATCAGGACCCCGTGCGCGAACAGCTGCTTGATCTGCAGTGCGCCCTGCCAGTCGATTTCCAGCACCACGTCTTCGCCCGCGTCCAGCCGCTGCTGGATGGCGCGCCGGCTGGTGCCGTAGAAATTGCCGTGGACCTGCGCGTGCTCGAAGAATTCGCCCCTGGCGACCATGGCGCTGAAGGCCGCCTCGTCGACGAAGTGGTATTCGCGTCCGTCCAGTTCCTGCCCACGAGGCGGCCGGGTGGTGTGGCTGACCGAGACGGCCAGCCGCGAATCGAGCTCGAGCAGGGCCTTCACGAGGCTGGACTTGCCCGCGCCACTGGGCGCCGCGACACAGAAGAGGTTGCCGGGTGTTTCCATGCCCGGATTCTGCTCGACCCGCCCGCGGGTTAGTCCCGGGCGTTGCAGGCTTGCCAGCCGAAACCGGGTCCGGGATCATCCCAGCTGGTCTTGTTTTGGTATGCATTCGGGCTTGACCAGCTCTCCAGGGGTCCCCATGACCATCCTCTCGCGCCGACCGGCGCTCACGCAGGTCGCCCTGGCGGCCCAGGCCGGCATGCTGGTTGCCGTCGTCACGCGCCAGTGCCAGCGATGCGGCCACGGCCGGTGCGACGTACCCCGGTTTCCTGATGAATCGCGGCTATTCGATGATCTGGATCGGATGGGACCAGGAACCCTTCGCCCCCGGCGCCACCAACACCATGCGTGTCAACGGCCCGGTGGCCAAGAACCCGGACGGCAGCGTCATCACCGGGCCGGCCTATGAATACATCGTGTCCGACACCACCACCACGACCTCGTTCACCACCTACTACGACACCAACAGCACCAACACCGCCCAGGCCAAGCTGACGCGCCGCCAGTTCATCACCGACAGCCCCGTGGTGCTGGCCGACAGCGCCTGGTCCTGGACCAGCGCCAACAGCATTGCGCTGGCCGGCAACGCGGCTTTCCAGCGCGGCTGGATCTACGAGTTGAGCTACACCGCGAAGAACCCCTACATCGCCGGCATCGGCATGGCCGCCGTGCGCGACCTGATGTCGTTCTTCCGTCATGCCGCGGCCGACAGTCTGGGCACGCGCAACCCGATGGCCGGTGACATCCAGCGCGTGGCCAGCTGGACCTTGTCGCAGCCGGCGCGCCTGATGAACGACTTCATCTGGCTGGGCTTCAACCAGAGCCTGGACGGCCGGCAGGTGTTCGACGGCGCGCTGAACTGGATCGGCGGCGGCAACGGCCTGGGCATCAACTACCGCTTCGCGCAGGTGGGGCGCACCGAACGCAACCGCCAGAACCATCTGGCGCAGTTCGAAGGCGTGTTCCCGTTCTCGTACACCACCACCACCGACGCGCTGACGGGCAAGACCGACGGACGCAACGTGCGGTGCACGGCCACCAACTCGTGCCCGAAGGTGATGAACGTGTTCTCCAGCAACGAACTGTGGGTGAAGGCCGGCTCGACGCTGACCACCCATCCCAACACCGGGCTGGATGTGCCTGAACCCGCCAACGTGCGCAACTACCTCGTGTCCAGCGCACCCCACGGCGGCGCGGGCAGCACCGGCACGGCGCCCAGCACCTGCCTGCAATATGGCTCGCTGGTCGAGGCCAACCCGCTGCTGAGGGCGCTGTGGGTGGCGCTCGACGACTGGATGAGCAACGGCACGGCGCCGCCCCCCAGCGCCGTGCCCAGCATCGACCGCGGCACGGCCGTGTTCGCCAACACGGGAGCTTATTCCAGCATCGGCCTGGGCACGGCGCCGCAGGCCCTGGTGGGCTACCCGGCACTGCCGGCCAACCTGGGCTTGTACTCGGGCCTGGTGACGGTGCGACCGCGGATGGATTTCGGTGCGCAGTTCGACAAGGGCATCGCCACCACGCTGCCCGGAACGCCCACCAACGGCTACTACCCGAATTCGGTGCCCAAGGTCGACAACTACGGCAACGACCTGGCCGGCGTGCGCCTGCCCGAAGTCACCTGGCCCACCGCCACCAACAGCGGCTGGGCGCTGCGTTCACCCGGCTTCGGCGGCAAGGCCGACGGCACCGACGGCTGTGAAGCGGCCGGGCAGTCGGTGCCATTTGCAAAGACTGCGGCGACCAAGTTGCCTGGCGACCCGAGACCAGCCCTGTCGGAGCTGTATGTCAACCCGGCCGACCTGTACGCCAAGCGCAAGGTGGCGGCGCAGGCCCTGCAGACGCAGCGCCTGCTGCTGACGAACGATGTGGAGGCCTACGGCGTGGTGCGCCCGTTGACGGTGGTGGCCAACCCCTATTACCCGGGCAGCTACGCCTACACCTATCCCTGAACGGACCTTGCTCCAGCCCCGGGGACGGCGGCAGACCGTCCCGGGACTACTCCATGTTCTGCACCTGAACTTCGAGTACGAGGCCAAGTGCTTGTCGTGTTTAGGAACTCTTTGGGCTGTGCCAAGGAAGCCCCACAGCGAACCCCACGTGCCGAGAGCGCAGTGAGGCGCTCTTTCCGGGTGCTGGCCCGCGTCGCAGCGGCATCAATGTAGCCTGTGTCGCAGGTCTCACGCATCCCACCGCGGCAAGTCTGGGCCAGATGTTCGCAGACCGGCCGTTCGCGACTTCACGAACTCGGCCATTTGCAGCCGCTCGTGGCGGGCTGCTGTCCGGCTTCCAACTTTTCGGCATGGCTGGAAATGCTGGGTCAGTACTGGGCGGAAACCAACAGTCGTAATCGAAGCCACACCAGCCGACGTCATTTCACCGCCTGAAAGTACCTACTGCCGACCCAGTGCCCGACTTGCTTTCCCAGGTCTGCCCCATGCTCGTTCGAGGTCCGGAAGTGCATGCCGCCCCAGACCCGAGCATTCATGACTTCCTTCACCACGTCGTCAGTGCTCTCGAACGCATGCGGCACGGTAGAGGCGATCGCGCTGTCAAAGGTGAACTTGAGCTTCCGGGTGCCGTAGAAGCTGCGCAACGCCTCCATGACCGCGCCACTGGCACAGCCGTGCGCAGCCGGATACTCAGGGTGGTTCGGCGTCGGCACCACGGGCGTCCAGGTGGCGTCAACAGCGGTAGCGTCATTGCCGTCGGTCTCGGCAAGCGCAATGGCCGAGAAAGGGCGCCAGAAGTTATAGTGGTACTTGCTCTCGAAGCAGCCAGCGACCCCGTCGTGATAGGCCGTCCAGATCATCGCGCTCAGGCGGGCGTTGTCCGCCAGATTCGGGCTGGCGGCCGCAAACTGCCGAAGGTTGCGGGCCCAGAAGGCCCCAGGTGCCTCGGTATGGAAACGCGCCACTTCGGTTTGTGCAGCCGTGCGCTGCGTGCTGTTGGCCGCAGCCATGGTCTTGGTTTCGTTGAAGTCGGTAGCGTAAGCCACGCTGCCAAGCGCAGGCGGCCCTGGAGCGCGGAACTGGGCATGGCCCTGGGTCGCGAATGGCCGAATGGACGGCAGGACGCGAAGGACCGGGTTGACGCCACGGAACTGTCCGGGTCCGGCACCAGGCACATAGGGCGACAGCACGGTGCTGCGTCCATCGTTGCCGCGCAGAGCCAGCATGCCGGCCGCGACCTCGGCGCCGATGGCAGTGCCGCGGGTCTTGGCGTCGCCATCGGCAAGCACCATGAGACCGCTGCTGCGCGCTGTCTCGTAGCCGGCACCACCTGCAGGGGCCAATTGCAGCAGGACCCGGTAGGCGGCTTCGATGGCCGCAGCCTGCATCGCTACTGCGCCCAGCCCACTCGTCGATGTCGTTGGCCGAATCGCATAGGGCTGATGGGTGCCGGCAATGGCAATGACGGCGTCATACATTGCCAAGTGCACGGTCGCGAGGTCGGCGTTGGCGGCCGGCGTGGTGCCGACGGCGGTGAACGCGATTTCGTTCCAGACAGACACGGGGTTGGCGCCGTAAAACTGCACTTCGACCGCTGCTTGGCTGTCGGGGTCGTCCTTGGAATTGCCGCCGCATGCGGTAAGCGTCAGAGCACCGAGCAAAGGGATCCAGATGAGCTTCATGATGTCGATTCCTGTCATTTCCTTAGGAATGAATTGGCGCGTGATGCTCTGCTGTGCGGCTCGGTGGCGGGCATGGGTGCCACCCCGCCGAGGCACCGCGACATCAACAGCACTTTTGGACAAACGCTTCGAGACGTTGCACAAGCTGCACTGCAGGCGAGCTCGTGTACATGGCTACCAGCAGCGCTGAACATGCCGACGCTGGCGCCTTCCGAAGCGCCATCGATGTGGTCGATGCAGATGCCTGCGAAGAGCTGAAGACATGCCCTACGCAGCTAGCCACGTACGCTGACGCGCAAGCGTCGGCAAGCACTTGGCGATGAAGCGGCCGATCGGCTGGCCGGGGCCAGGTTGAAAGTCGGCCAGCAGGCTGCTCTTTGACGCCTTCCCCGCCAGACCATCGTCGTCAAGCCCATCAGCCACAGCGCCCAGATCTTTGGTTCCGGCACGGGGCTTGCCAGGTAGTCTGTGCCCGATACGGCGCTTAACCCGAAGGTGTTGACGGGCTGGTGGAATCCGTCAAACAGCAACACGCCGCTGAGCCTGGCGGTGCTCAGAAAGTTGCTGTCGGCCGAGCCGTAAGCCCAGGCCAGGAGGCCCACCTTGACATCCCAAGCCTGCCCCCAGATCATGGGGAATTCGACCGACAAGAAGGTGCTCCCGCCGCTGAGACTGCCGGTGCTGGTGACCCAGCCTGCTGGCGGCGGCCTGTTCGAGATGGTGCCGCTGCTGCCGCGGCGCACCGTCGCATTCAACACCTGAAAAACCGGCCCACCTTGGTGCTGCACATCGAGCACCATGTAGGTCTCGCCGAAGTAGGCCGGTTCTGGAACGCCCAGGGACTGCAGGTTGCCATCGACGCTGAACTGGTAGCGCATGAAGCCGGCGCTCCCGTTTGCGACCAATGGGCTGGTGGCTGTCAAGGTGTCTTCGAACGTGGCGGCGCCAATCGACTGGAACATCGAGTTCCCGCCCGGTCGCCCTGTGCCGATGTCCGCATGCGCGGCGGCGCCCAGACCGGTGTAGTTGGCGATGGACTGCGCACTACCTTGGAAGCTGCCCGAACCCACCAGGGGGCCCAAGGAGACTGGCGGGAGCGAATAGCTCGAAGCTACGGGTCCTGTCGCGGCGGTGCTTTGAACAATCCCGCCGCTATATCCGCACGGACCTATGCCTTCGGGAGGCAGATTGAAGTTGAAGCTGAAAAAGCTGAACACCGGGCTGGGCGAAGAGCTACAGCCACCGGGCACCGTTCCAATGCCCGACCCGCCCACGCTGCCTGCGTAGGCCGTCAAAGATGGAGCGGCCGTTGCGGGCGCCAGTGCGCATGCCGCCAGCCAAACGAGCCCGAGTTGCACAGGTCGGCGGGAAACTTGATGGGTATGCACAGGCTCGCTCCTTAGTGGTCGGCATTTGCCAACGCGGTTTCGAATGGGGTGGCTATCACGTTGGCCCGGCAGGCCAGCAGCACCGGCGGACTCACTCATGGGGTCCGCTGAAGAACACCCACTGAGGCTGTCTTGGCGTCAGCAACTGCTTGCGGCGCGTCGCCCAACCGACCACCAGCAGCCCAGCGAGCAGCAGCGCCCATGACGTCGCTTCGGGCACCGCCGTTGCGACGACCACGCGGTAGCTCGCGTTGCCGAGTAAACCCGGCGTGCCAAGCGCCGTGAACCCGTCGGCAAGGCTGCCGCTGCCCAGGTTCTCGGCAAACGAAAAGTTGGCGAACACCCCGATAGCGAGTCGGTAGACACCGGCAGCCAGCGTTCCGGTGTAGTCGAAGTCGCCGCCTGTCGAGAAGGCCTGCTCGTAGTTCGACACGAGGAACGTTGCGCTGCCACCCGAGCCCGCGAACAGGCTGAAGTACGGGTCGGCACCGCCGGCCGCGAAGCCGGTACTCGTGATCGTGACGATGCCCGCGATCGGCACGCTTAGGTTGTAGAGAGCCACGTTGTTAGCAATCGCGAATGCATCGACGAAGCTCGCCGCACCGAGATCGCTCGCGACAAGCGCAGGGTTAACCGGGTTGTCAAAGTGGCCGCTGAACACCTGCGCAGAGGCAGTGGCCGCAGCGAAGCTCATCGCAACGCTGCACAGTTTGATGAGCCATGCTGCCGTCATGATTGCGTTCTCCTTCGTCTTTCGATCAGCGCGCGGGGGCGTCAGTTGATGAAGCCGTTGAACATCACGGTGAGGCCCGGTTTCGGGTTCATCCTGATGCAGCTGAAGCCGTCGACTGGCCGAACGACGAGTGGGCTCGGGTAGGTCAGGTGCATCGTGGAATCGGGCTGCACAAGCACGTAGGCAAGCGTGCGCGCCGTCCCGCTGACTTCCGCTGAGTCGCAGGTCGGCCCGACGACCCCCATCGAAAAAATGATGACGGCGGTCTTGGTCGTGGCGGTGTTGACCAGCGTCAGGCTGGTGATGCCGAGCACACCGTTCGCAGCTCCGGATCCCTGTGTTCCATTCGCCAGAAACTCGGAGAGAGGCTTCGACGGCAACACCGTCTCGACATAGGCCGCTCTGATGGCGCCTGCGGCGGACGCGCACGGTGCGGCACAGAGCCCGGCGATCGTTGAGACGATGCACATGGCCGCAGCAGCAAGCTTCGGCGTGGCCAAGAGTTGACTTGCGCTTTGGCTGCTGAGCGAACTTTCTCGTTCAAGAAATGCATTCACTGTCGTCCCCTGGTTGAAGCCGTCGATCGGTCGGTGCTTGAAAGTCAATGCTTTGCGGCCGCAGCGCCGCGCACAGCAGCAGCTCATTCGGCCCGCTCCAGCCGCCCGGCATGTCGAATCGGGCGAGCTGCGCGCTCATGTCGTCCCACGCGGTGCGCTGCGCGGCTTCGGGCAGCGCGGCGAGCAACTGCACGACGGGCAAGCCAGCGCTGCGCACGAACTCGATGTAGTGCAGTCTCGACGGCAGCCGCATCGGCGCCGGCACCGTGCGAATCTCGATGTCGACGAAGCCAGCGTGCTGCAGCAGCTCGGCCATCAAGCCCTGCCTGCCAAGACTGAACAGCGAGCCCGGCTCATCGGCCGATGGAGGTAGGGCCGGTGCGATACCCGCGTGGCGCCGCGCGATCAGCAGCAACAGCGCGATGCACGGATTGCCGGATGGCGGCCCGAAGACCACCGCACTGAAGCGCCCGCCTGCCCGCAGCGCTGCATGCGCCTCGCGCAAGGCCTGGAGCGGCGCAGTGCAAAACATGAGGCCAAGCCTGCTCACGGCGGCGTCGAAGCCGGCACCTTGCAACCCCAATGCTTGCGCATCGGCGACGCGCGTCGAGGCCTGCGAAAAGCCGGCGACGCGCAGCTTGCTTTGCGCCAGCGCGAGGATGCGCGACGAGATGTCGGTCGCGAGAACGTGGCCACCAGGGCCTACGCGCCGCGCGATGGCGAGCGTCTGCTCACCGGCGCCAGCGGCGATGTCGAGCACCCGCGAGCCGGCCGCAATACCGGCCGCGTCGAGCATTGCCGACGTAACTTCGTGCAGCCAGTCGCCGAGTAGCGTGCTGTGCCGGTCCCAGCCATCGGCGGCTGCGTCCCAAGGATGGGCGAGGACGGCTTCCATCATTCGACCCGAATGCCCGTGGCGCGCACGATCGGCGCCCAGGTGCGCTGTTCGGCTGCGATGCGCGCGGTGAGCGCGGCGGGCGTGCTCGACGCGGCGACCATGCCGAGGTCGGCGAACGCCAGCACCAGCTCCGGTTTGGCGAGGGCACTGCGCAAGGCCGCCGAGGCCGCTTCGACTTGGAGTCCGCTCGTTCGCCCCGGCATGAAGAACGCGAACCACTCCCGCACGACCAGACCCGGGTAGCCCGCTTCGGCCAAGGAAGGCACCTCGGGCAACTGCGCCGTGCGTGCGGCGCCCGACGTGGCGAGCACGCGCAGCCGGCCGCTGGCCAGATGCTGGCGCAGCAGGCCCTCGGGCAGCACCAGCGCAGCGATCTGGCCGCCTATCAGGTCGACCAGCGCTGGCGGGCCACCGGCATAGACGACGTGCTGCCAGCCGACGTTGGCCTGCTGAAACAGCATCGCGGCCAGCAGGTGCGGCAGCGTGCCGATGCCGGGCGAGCCGACGTTCGCGAGCTGCGAGTTTCGGCGCATCCAGTTGATCAGCTCGGGCACGGTCGTCACCGCGGTCGGCACCGCGGGGCCGACGGCCAGGCCGAGCGTCATCTCGCCGGCCAGCGAGACCGGCTGCAGATCAAGCGCCGGGTCGTAGGCGAGCTTCGGGTACAGGTACGGGTAGACGGTCGCGATCGCGCCTTGCGCCAGCAGCAGCGTCGAGCCGTCGGCCGGCGCTGCCATCAGCGCGCCGATGGCAATTTGCCCGGCTGCGCCGGGGCGGTTGTCGACCCACACGCGCTGCGCGTGGGCACCGGTCAGTTGCTCGGCACTGCGGCGGGCGACGGTGTCGGGGATGCTGCCGGCCGGGCCGGTGCACAGCAGTCGCAGCGTCTCGATCGCCGTCGATCCGCGTGCAGGTGCTGCGAATTCGAGCGCCAGCACAGCCGCGAGGCCGCCATGCAGGAAGTGGCGGCGCGGATGGTTGCGCAATTCCCGCCTGTCCCGCGTGTTGATCGGCATGTGCTTCTCTGAGTGATGACGCGCCGGATGGCACATCGCTGGAGAGGAGACTAATCAGGCCAGTCCTAGAAGTGCCTTAAAGATTGGAACGACGCCAACGAGATCAGAGATCTCGAAGCGAGGCGACCAGCGCATCGGTCTCGGCGGCCGGCCGGATACCGAGCACGACCGAGAGCTGCTGGCGGCACCGGCGATACGCCTCATAGGCCTCAGCACGCTGACCGAGCGCCAGCAGGCCGACGATCAGGCGACGGTAGATGTCCTCCGCCAGCGGCTGCAGCTCGACCACACGCTGGTACACGCGCACGGCCGCCGCGTGCTGGTCGCTGTTGTCGAGCCGGTCGCCGAGCACGGCCATCTGGCGTGTGAAGCGGGCCTGGATTCGCGAACGCGCGACCAGCACGTCGGGCAGTTCGTCGTCGCCAGGCAGGAAGTCACCAGCGCACAAGTCCAGTGTTCGCTCGACCAGCGACGCGAGCTGTGCTGCACCTGCATCGGGCGCCAGACGCTGGATTTCGTCGAAGCAGGCCTCGAGCGCGGCCAGATCGGTCCAGCATCGGCTGGCGTCGAGGCTCGCGCCGCCGGCGCGCAGCACGACGAGGGCGTCGTCGCCAAGCAGCTTGCGCAGCCGGTGCAGGGCGTTGTCGAACGAGTTGCGTGCGGCATCGCCGGCGGCGTCGGGCCAGAGGGCGGCGCACAGTCGGGCTACCGGCACCGCTTCGCCCCCGAGAGCAATCAGCAGCTTCAGCAGGTCGAGCGGCTTGCGGCTTTCCTTGCGCGACGGCGCTCCTGGCGCCGCGTCGCGCTCGATCGCGAAGCGCCCGAGCGTGCGGACGCGCACCGGCCACGGCCAGCGCTCGCCCGCACCCGCGGGCGCGGGCAGCGCGTGGCGGCGCACCAGCGCTTGTGCAAACGGCGGGTCTATGTCGTGGTCGAGCGCGAGCAGGGCGAGCGCGGGCATCATTCCGCCACAGCAGTAGGGCATCGGGCCGAAGTCGTAGCCATGCGCGCGACCGATCTCGAACGCGCTCTTGAGTGCCGCGAGTGCGCGCGGCCGTTGGCCGCGGCGCTCGGCAAGCTGCGCCTCGATCAGTGCAGCGAGCCAGTGGTGCCAGACGCAAACGGCATGGAAACGGTGCGTCAGCACCGTGTGCAAGCTGGCCTCGGCAGCGTCGAAGTCGCCGAGCTGCGTGGCCGAGAGGGTCTGGCCGAGCAGCGCGATGTGCTCGCGCAGCGGCCAGCCGCTGGCATAGCCGCTGGCCACGGCTGCACGCATCAGCTTCGCGGCACCCGGCCAGTCGGCATCGAGCAGCATGAGCATGCCGCGCTGGAATTCGTAGGTCGTCGCGTCGATCGCATTGCGCGGGTCGAGTGCATCGGCGGCCTCGGCGAGGTGGGCGCGCGCGAGCTCCGCATCGCGCGCTGCGACGGCGGCCAGCACCATCGCCAGATGCGCCTTTGCGCGCACTGGCGACGGTCCGTGCGCGGCCAGTGATAGCGCGCTGCGTGCATGGGCGAGCGCGGCGTCGATGCGGCCGAGCAGCGAATAGATCAGCACGCTGACGCTGTACCAGCGAAGCAGGGTGGCCGGCGCTGCATCGGGCATCACGCAGAGTCGATCTATCTTGATCAGGATGCGGTCCAGCCGCATCGGCTGGCCGGTCCAGAGCAGGTAGTAAGCAAGCGTGCCGAGCAGTATGCGCTGGCTCGCCCCAAGCGGCTGGTCAAGCAGGCGCTCGGCACGATCGGCCAGCCGCGCGGTCAGCGGATGTGCCGTTTCGCGGTGCACGAAAGCGGCGAGCAGGCCCGGCAGCACGCGCAGGTCCGTGTCGATGTCGCCGCGCTCGAGGTAGGCTGGCGCCTGCGCTTCGAGCACCGGCATCCAGGGTTCAAGCGCATCGAGACTGGCACCGAGAAAGACAATCGCATCGGCCGCCGCCGCTGCGGTGTAAAACGAACCGAGCGCGTCGCCGCCAGCGATGAAGCCGCGGTGCGCACCCTCCAAGTGCTGCAGAGCAACGAGCGGGTCGGCCCCGAGCTCGCAGCAACCCAGCCAGTACAAAGCCTGCGGGTCGTCGCGCTCGGCGTCGGGCAGCGCGAGCAGGCCGTCGCGCACGACCGCATAGCGCCCTTGCGCGACGAAGCGCGCCGCCTGCGCGACGAGCAAAGCGCGCGCCGCAGGCCAGGCTTGCGCCTCGATGAGCATCGCGATGGCCGCGTCGGCCTGCCCGTGATCGGCGAGGACTGACGCGGCTTCGACGCGCAACGCGCGTTGCGCCTCTGAACCGAGCGTGCGTGCGGCGAGCGCTCGCAGGAATTCTCCGAACAGCGCATGGAACGTGAACACTTGCGGCGTGCCGGCGCGGCGGTCGGTGAACAGGCTGCGTTGGGCGAAGCTGTCGAGCAACTCGCCCGCGTACGCATCACCGCTGATCGCCACAGCCATCGCTGCGCTCGCGCTCGGTAAGAACGCGACACGCATCAGCGTGGTGGCCTGCGTCGGGCCAAGCTTCTCGATCACCTCGTTGGCGAAGAACGCGAACAGGCGCTCGCGTGCGCTGCCGTCGCGCAGCGCATCCGCCGGGCCGAGCTCGGCGCGCGCGGCGAGCAGCAGGATCATCGCGGCAGCCCAACCGTCGGTGATGCGGTGCAGCTCGGCGGGAGACCAGTCGCGCTCGTGCAATGTCACAAGCCGTTGCGTGTCCGATTCGGTGAAACGCAGCGCGGGCTCGTCGATCACGACGAGCTGCTGGCCGGCGAGCAGGCGCGCATAAGCGGGTGGCGGGGGCTCGCGGCTGAGCGCGATCGTGCGCACGCCCTGCGGCATGTCTGCGAGCGCGGCGACGATGCCAGCATGCAGCAATGGTGCGCTGCCAAGCTCCTGCACGTTGTCGAGTACCAGCACCCACGGTGGGTTGAGCGCCAGCGACAGGCGCCGCACTAGACGGCGGATAAAGCCAGGCACGTCGCGCAGATCGTCAGCGCCGGGTAGCGGCAGGCGCAACGCGCGCCGCGGCGCGATCAACGCGGCAGCCGCGCTCAGGAAGTGGGCGAAGGTGGCGGGGTCAGCGTCGCCGGCATCCAGTTGGAGCCAGACGCAAGGCACGCCACGCGCTTCCAGGTACGTCGCGACCAATGTAGTCTTACCCATGCCGGGCGGCCCTGCGATCCACACGCCCGGCGCCCTGGCGCTGGCATCGAGCTTTGCGAACAGACCCTCGCGCTCGAACGCGCGCCCGAGCCGAGGCGGGCGTAGCTTGCCCAGCGTTGGCTCGCGTCGGGGGCGGGGTGTCGGCATGAGCTGGATCTTAGGGCGCGCCTGATCGGTGAAGCGCTGTTGCGCAAATTGGCAGCCACGCTGTTGATAGCGATGTGGATGCCGGGCCGCACGCGGGCTTTCTCGGGGTCGTATTCCTTGCGTCGCCGGCAGCGGCGCTTCTGCTCCAGCTGGAGGTGGTCATGCGGGACAAAGCATGAGAGTCGGCGTGCGATCGAACTCGCGAGCGATCGGTTTGCGGCGACGAGAACACAAAGCTGAGCGACCCTGTCGGGTGGCCGCACCAGTTCGTTTGAAAGACTTGCAGACGTACCGCGTGCACTGGGTGCCAAGCACCGCAGCACGATCGTCAGCGACTGCTTTGCAGGACCGGCTTGCCTTGCATTGAGGGAAACCTCAACATCGTCATATGCATCTCGACATCCAGCCAGCGGGCACAGGTGACTTTGCCGCTCTCGAGCAGCTGCTGGAGCTGTACCAGTACGACTTGTCCGACATCTGGCCGCAGGACCTGGACGTCAACGCCCGTTACGGCTTCGACTTGACGCGCCACCGCCGTGCAGAGCGCTCGCGCGCCTACATCGCACGCAGCGGTGCGCAGTACGTCGGCCTGGCGCTTGTCGCGCCTGCCATCGTCACCCGCACCGAGGGCACCTGGATGGAGCAGTTCTTCATCCTCAAGCGCTACCGCCGCACCGGCGCCGGCAGGGCGCTTGCCCGGCACGTGTTGTTCAGCCATCCCGGCTTGTGGGAGATCGGTCAGATGCCCGGGAATGTTGCAGCCACGGCCTTCTGGCGCCGTGTGATTGGCGAAGTCACGGGCGAGCAATTCGTCGAACAGCAAGTGACGGAGGGGTGGTGGCAGGGTTTGGTGCAGCAGTTCGAGGTCGATGTTGGAGCCTCGCCGCAGTTCCCGCCCATCGGCTGACCCAATTTCACAAGCGGCCAGCTTCATCTGGCCTCACCCCCGGAATTGCCAACTTGCGTCGCTGTGCCTCGATCGCGGTGTGTAGCCCGCTGATCGATGCCCGTCGGAGCAAGGCCTTCAGCGAGCACCCACCTGAGGCGGCTGTCCCTTTCTCGAAACGCGTGCGCAAGTGGTTTGGCGCGTTCGCTGAGCTTGAGGCGAACACTCATGACGTGCGCGCCAGCTGCCAGTGCTCGATCTCGCTGGCGTGCTGAACCAAGAACGAGCGCAGGCGCGCAAACCGGCGTCGTGTCTGCCAGTCAAAGACCAGCGCCACCGGCGGCTCGAGCAGCCAGCGCAGAGGTCGGGGACCCACTGCAAACGTGTAGGTGTAGATCAACAAGGACCGATTCCCGCCGTCTGGTCGATGCTGCATCGAAGCAGCCCAGCTCCTGAACGGGAAGGATCGCCCGACCATCGCAGCAGCGGCGATGCGCGGTCGGGTATACGAGGCTTAAAGAGCCTCGCGTCGACTGAGTCAGCAACGCCGAACCGTTCACCGGCGACCTGATTTTCCCGCCTCCTCAGGCCCCCGGCAGCACCTGCTTGATCACCTTGACGAGGTCGTTGCCCCCCAGCGGCTTGACCAGCCAGCCGGTGGCGCCGTTTTTCTTGGCCTCGTCGCGCTTGGCCTGCTGGCTTTCGGTGGTGAGCGCCAGGATGGGCGTGAACCGCAGCAGCTTGCGCGCTTCCTTGATGAGGCTGACGCCGTCCATCTTGGGCATGTTGATGTCTGTGATGATGAGGTCGGGCTTCAATCCTGCCTTCAGCTTGTTCAGCGCCGCCTCTCCGTCGGGCGCGGTCTCCACCGCGAAGCCGTTCATCTCCAGCGTGCTCTTCACGCTCATCAGCATCGTGGCCGAATCATCGACCAGGAACACGGTTTTCATGGCAATACCTTTTTGTGCGGCAAGAGGAGGGTGTTCAGAAGAGCTCGATCTTCGGCTCGGCAGGCGCTGCGGCTTTGGCACCCTTTGGGGACTTCGCCGCACCTGCCGCAGGGGCGACACCCGCAGTGGGTGGCTGTCCTGTCACGGCCTCGTGGGTCGCGCGCTGGCTGTGCATGACATAGCGGTCGTTCTGCGCCTGCAGGCGGTCCTTCATGCTCGTCAAAGTGTCGGGGTTCCAGGGCTGGTCGACCAACTGCTCGGCCATCGTCTGCAGGTGACCCTTCAGGTCGACGAGGGCCAGCTCCACGTGCTCGATGCGCTGCCGCATCACGTCCTGGTTCTGCACCGCCGTCAGCGCTTCGCCCAGACGTTCCTGCACGGCGTCGTGCGCCTGCCGGACGTCCTCGACGACCGCGTCCAGCCGCAACTGCGCCATCGATGACGCGAAGCGCTCCTGCATCTCGCGGATGTCGGCCAGCACGCGCCGCATGTTGCCGGTGGCCGTGCCGCGCGTGCCGCTTTCGCCGGCGGCGGCCAGTTCGGCGTCGATGCCGGCCGTGGTGGCGTTGATCTTGGTCGCGATGTCGATCGCCACCTCGGCCGTGCGGTTCGACAGCTGCCGCACCTCGGCGGCCACCACCGCGAAACCGCGGCCGCTTTCGCCGGCCCGTGCGGCCTCGATGGCGGCGTTGATGGCCAGGAAGTTGGTTTGCCGCGCCACGCTGGCGATCATGTCGACCAGCGGTTGCAGACCCTTCACACCCTGCAGTCGCTGGATGCGTTCCAGGTTGGCGGCGTCGTCCTGCTCCTGCTTCTCGACGAACATCTGCAGGATGGAGCCGAGCTGCACATCGGCCATCATCTTGTCCTTCACCACCTGCGTCAGCTTCTGGCTGTCGCTTTGCGTGGCGAGGATGTGCGTCAGCTGCTGCCGCGACACCTGGTGGATGCCGTTCATGCGTTCGATCATGTCCAGCGCCGCGCGCTCGGATTCCTTGATCGCGCCATCCAGTTGCTGGCGGGCCAGGTCGAGAAAAAGCGCGGCATCGCGCATTTCTTGAGCGGCGTGCGCCACCGGCAGGTGGCGTGAAGCGCCCCAGCCGGCGCGGGTGCCGGCACCACCGGCGTTCGCCGCGCTCGCCCAGCGCTGCGCCGCATCGCGCAGCAGCGCAACCACGGCGAGAGCCAGCGCTGCCGCCAGCCCGCCCTGCGCGGCGGCGGGCAGCCCTGTAGGCAGCAGCCAATGCGCCGCAGCGGCGACCACGCCCACCGTCAAGACGGCGGCGGTGATGGCCAGCGGTGCGCTCAGCGGGGGTCGGGAGCTCATCCTGTGGTTCCGTTCAGAAGCGGTAGTCGGGCGCGCGCGGCTGCTCGGCCGTACCGCGGGCTATCGGCAGACGGCTGCGAAGCTTGAGCGCGGCGCGGGGTCATGCCGGTGCCGAACCGGCCGTACGCGCTGGGGCTACCGTCGCCGCGCCTGCCAGCCGGCCGACCTTCTCCAGGAGTTCCAACGGGCTGAACGGCTTGACCAGATAGGCCTGCGCGCCCGCCGCCAGGCCGGCTTCGATGTTTTCACCACTGCCCAGCGCCGACAGCATGACCACCGGGATGTGCGACAGCTGCGGGTCTTCCGCGAGCGTTTTGCTCACCGTCAGGCCGTCCATGCCCGGCATCATCACGTCGAGCAGGATCAGGTCGGGCCGCTGCTCGCGTGCCAGGCGCAGGCCTTCGACGCCGTCGCCCGCCTCAATCACGCGGTGGCCCTTGAATTCGAGCGTCATGCGGATCAGGCGACGGATGTCAGGCTGGTCTTCGATGGCAAGGATGGTGTGAGGCATGGTCGTTCACCGGTGAGTAAAGGAGAAGGAGAAGGAGGAGGGGAATGAGGGTTGGGCGACGGCATGGCCACCGATGTCGGGGCTGCAGGCATCCGCAGCGTCAGCACCGCGCCGCCGCCCTCGGCGTGGCTGGCTTCGATGCGGCCACCGTGCGCCTGCATGATGCGGCGGCAGATGGCCAGGCCGAGGCCCGTGCCGCCCGAACCGTCGCGCGTCCGGCTGGACTGCACGAAAGGCTCGAACACCGACTGCAATTCGTCGTCGGGAATGCCCACGCCGTGGTCGCGCACGCTCAGCCAAACCTCGGGCGCCTCGGCTTGACCGTTTGCAACCACGCTTGCATCTGACCCCATTTCGATTTCGATGCACGAGTCCTCGCGCGCGAAACGCACGGCGTTGGCCAGCACGTTGCGCAGCACCTGCTGCATGCGGAAGGCGTTCACGCGCACCGGCAGCACCACCGAGTGCGCGGGCCAGCGCACGGTGAGCTGGCGCGCGGCCAGCTGCGGGCTCAGCTCATGCACCACTGCCGCCGCCAGCGCCGCCAGGTCGCCCGGGGCCGTGGCGAAGTCGCTGCTGGCGTCCAGTTTTGAAATGTCCAGCAGCGCGTTCACCAGGGTCAGCATGCGGTGCCCGCCGGCGTGGATGTCGTCGAACATGGTCTCGAACTGGACATGGCCGGCAGCGAAGTGCCGGCCCAGTTCCGAGAAGCCGATGATCGACTGCAAGGGCGTGCGCAATTCGTGGCTGATGGTGGCGATGAACTCCGACTTCGCACGGACGGCGCGCTCGGCGGTTTCGGTGGCGCGCGCGAGTTCTGTGATGTCGACCCGAAAGCCGACGAGCGAACCATCGGGCGTGCAGCGCTCGACGATGCGCACGGTGCGGCCGTCGTCCAGGCGCTGCACGATGGTGGCGGTGCCGCTGCGGTGCTGTGCCATGCGTTCGGCCAGCCAGGCCTCTTCGCGGCCGATGGCGGCAGCGAACTGCCCGTTTTTCAAGCCGTGCCGCAACAGGTCTTCAAAGCGCACGCCGGGCCTGATCTGGTCGGCCGAATGGGCATAGACCTCGCGGTACTTCTCATTGCAGAGCACCAGCCGGTCGTCGGCGTCGTAGAGCACGAAGACCTCGTCGATGGCGTCGATGGCGCTGCGCAGCACCTCGGCGCTACGCTGCTGTTCGGCCTGGGCGTGGCGGCGCTCGGTGATGTCGAGGTGGATGCCGGCCATCGCCAGCGGTTCACCGCGCGCGTCGCGTTCCACCACCAGCCCGTAGCTGCCCAGCCAGACCCAATGACCGGCCTTGTGGCGCATGCGGAATTCGGCGCGGTACTCGCGCGTCAGGCCGTGCAGGTGGGCGTTCTGCGCCTGCGCGACGCCCGGCACGTCATCTGGGTGCACGAGGTCCAGGAAGGCGCGCGGCCCCGGCGCGCGCCACTCCTCCAGCGTGTAGCCCAGCATCCCGGCGTAACGCGGGCTGACGCGGTCTTCGCCGCTGATGAGGTCGTGCTCCCAGGTGCCGGCCTGCGTCGCCTCGATGATGCGCTGCAGGCGCTTGCGTTCGGCGGCCAAGACCTGCGCTGCCTCGCGGGCTGCGGTCACGTCACGTTGCACGGCGAGGAATCCGGTGGACGTGCCGAGCCCGTCGAACAGCGGATGGATTCCCAGCTCGGTCCAGTACAGCTTGCCATCCCGGTGCCGGTTGATCAGTTCGCCGTTGAAGGACTGGCCTGCGTCGAGCGCGGCTCGCATGCGGGCCACGGTGTCGGGGTCGGTCTGCGGCACCTGCAGCAGTTCGCCCGGGCGGCGGCCCAGCACCTCGGCCGCACGCCAGCCGGTGATGCGCTCGAAACCGGCGTTGACCCACGTGATGCGACGCTCGGTGTCGGTGATGACGACTGCGTCGAAGGTCTCGCGGGCTGCCAGCGCCATGTGTTCGAAGCCGGTGGACAGGCGGCGGGCCTCGCGCTCGGCCCGCTCATGCGCGCGGCGCTGCTGCTGCAGCAGCACGGCCACGAGCACGGCCACCATGCTGCCTAAGGCAAACACCAGCAACGATTCCCATGCGTGGCCGGGCGCGCTTTCGTTGATGTGCATCTGCACCGACCTGGCCGCCAGCGCAGCAGCAGCCAGGCCCAGCACGCCCACCATCCACGGCAGCTGCCTCGTCAGCGCTGACCGTAGCGTGCCCACGGGCAGGCCGGACATGGCGGTCAGCCGACGGCGGGCACTGGTACCAGCGCTGGCATCAGCGCCGGCATCAGCACTGCCGTCAGCCAGGGGTCGGCTGGGGCGGCGCTAAGTTTCGGCTTCAATGCCAGAAGCACCTGCAGCACGGCGGCATGCAGGTGCTCGCACTTGCCCAGATGCACAACAGGCTTGGCCTGCTGTTGCAGCCAATGGGCCAGCGTCTCGGCGTCCTCGACGCCCACCACGCCTTCCAGCGCGGCGTGTTTTTTCAGGTAGCGGATGGTCATGTCAGGAGCTCCTTCGGGTTCAACACCATCAGCACGCCACCGTCACCCATGAGCGCGGTGCCGGCAAAGCCCGTCAGGCCCGCCAGCACGCCTTCCAGCGGCTTCAGGATGATGTCGCTGGCGCCATTGAACTGGTCCACCAGCAGGCCCACCGGCTCGGTGCCGATGCGCACCACCAGCACAGCGAGTTCGCCTTCTGCGTTCAAGCGCGGCGCGGTGTCGAGCGCCAGCAAGTCGTTCAGCGCACGAAGCGGCACGATGCGCCCGCGCAGCACCGTGGTGCGCGCCTGCTTGAAGCTGTGGATGTCGTCGCCGTGCACGCGCACGGTCTCGACGATGAGGTCCATCGGCACGCCGAAACGGCGGCCCGCGCTTTCCACCACCATCACGTTGGTGACGGCCATCGAGAGCGGCAGCGAGAGCCGGATCGTCGTGCCCTTGCCCTGCACGCTGCTCAGTTCGACACCGCCGTTGATGCGTTCGACGGCCGTGCGCACCACGTCCATGCCGACGCCGCGGCCCGACAGGTCGGAGATGGCTTCGGCCGTCGAAAACCCAGGCAGGAAGATCAGCTGCACGGCGTCGTGGTCGCTCAAGGAAGCGGCGCGGTCGGCCGGGATCAGGCCGCGCTCCACCGCTTTCGCGCGCACACGGGCCGCGTTGACGCCGGCCCCGTCGTCGCTGATCTCGATGATCACCCGGTCGCTTTCCTGCCGCGCCTGGATGCGGATGGTGCCCGCGATCGGCTTGCCCGCTGCGCGCCGCACCTCGGGTGTCTCGATGCCGTGGTCGAGGCTGTTGCGCAGGATGTGGATCAGCGGGTCGGCCAAGGGCTCGATGACGTTCTTGTCGGCCTCTGTTTCTTCTCCCTCGATGACCAGCTGCACTTCCTTGCCGAGCTTGCGCGAGATGTCGCGCACCAGGCGGCCGAAGCGCTGAAACACGGCGCCCACGGGCAGCATGCGCACCTGCATGATGGCGTGCTGCATGTCCTCGGCGATGCGGTTGATCACCGTGTACTGGGCCTTGATCTCGCGTGCCAGCTCGCGCTGGCCGAACACCGTCTCGGCACGCTGCGCGAGGTACGGCAGGCTATTCTTGGCGACGACCATCTCGCCAATCAGGTCCATCAGGCGGTCGACCTTTTCCTGGCCGACCTTCAGCACCTTCTGCGCCTGGGCGCCAGTGGCCTCCTCAGCCCGACGTCCGATGTCGCCGACGCCCGCGTCCGACGACCCGCTGCCGGCAGGGCTGTCGGGCCCGCTTTCGGTGACGACACCGGCCGCGCCGGCATCAGTGGCGGCACTGTCCAGCCAGGGGTTCAGGCGTTCCAGCACTTGGCGGGCGACGGCGGCTGCAGCGGGCGATGCCGCAGCGCGCGCCAGCACCGTGTGTTGGTCGTTGCGCAATGCCAGCGCGCGCTGGCGCACGCGGCGCTCGGCGTCGCTGGGGGCGCCGGAGGCGCGCACGGCTGCCGCGGCCACCGGCACGGCGACTGCCGCAACCGGCCGCGCAGGCCCCTGCACTTGCTCGGGCATGCAACGGAAGTGCGCTTCCACCTCGGCGCGCGGCGCGCTGCTGAGCAGCACGAAGTCGAGGTTGCACTGGTAGCAGTCCCACTGCACCAGCGCGTCGCCTTGCGGCCACGGCTGCTGGCCGACCACGTCCACGGCCAGCAGGCCGGGTGTGGTGCAGGCCAGCCGCCAAGGGTCTTCACCCTTGAAGAAGCAGCCTTCCTCGGGTGTGTAGTGCCAGGCGGTGGCCTCAGGGTGAGCCGTGAAGAGGTCGGGGTCGAGTCGGCTGAGCCACACCGGCGGAGGCTCTGCTACTACCGACGCGGGTGAAGCGGGTGACACGGGTAAAGCGGCTGCGGCAGCCGGCGACGCGACCGGCTCTGCGGAAGGCGTCGCAGCAGAGTCGGCCGACGCACCCAGCAGCGCGCGCAACGCCTGCGCGTGGGCCATCGACTGGTGCTCGGCGTTTTCGTCGAAGCGCCCGCCCTGCTCGATCTGGTCGACCAGCCGCGCGCTGTAGTCCATCGCGTCGAGTAGCGCATCGGCCAGCTCTGCGCTGTAAGCCAGGGTGTGGTTGCGCACCCGGTCGAGCAGGTCTTCGCCGGCATGCACCACTCGTTCAAGCGGCTTGAACTCGAACAGGCCGCAGTTGCCCTTCAGCGTGTGCACCGAGCGGAACAAGTCGTTCAGCAGCGTGCTGTTCTGGGGCTCGCGCTCGACGTCGAGCAAGCGCTTGCCGATCGACTCCAGGCACTCGCGCGCCTCGATGACGAACTGGTCCAGCAGTTCAGCCTGGTTCATGCCCTTGTCCTTTCTGTCATGCCCTCGGCAGCCTTCAGCGCCGTGGCTTCGTCACCCAGCAGCAGCGCGGCCGTGAGCACCATCTCGGCCGGCCGTGCCGGCTTCACGAGGTAGCTGTTCGCCCCTGCTTCCAGCGCACGCGCAGCGTCCTGGCTGCCGGCTTCGGTGGACACCATCACCACCGGCGCCTGGTGGCGGGCATCGAGCTTGCGCAGTTCGCGCACGAAGCTGTAGCCGTCCATGCGCGGCATGTTCACGTCCACCACATAGAGGTCGAAGGCGGTGTCGGCGTCCTGGGCGTGCACGCGCTCCAACGCCTCCACGCCATTGAGCGCCTCGTCGGTGTGCCAGCCGGCGTCACCCAGCAGCTTGCGGTGATACAGGCGCACGGTGGCGGCGTCGTCGACGATGAGGATGCGGGCGGGGTGCTGGTTCATTTCAAGGGCTCCATGGCGCCTGGCGCCGGGTCGGGCTTGCCGCTGCTCGTGGGCTTCATGGTTCCAGGGGCTTCTGGTAGACCATTGCGTCGGGAAAGCGGCGCACGGTGAAAAGCGACGACATCCGGCTCATCGACTCCGAATGGCCCAAGCAGATGAAGCCGCCCGGGCTCATGGCGTCAAACAAGGCCTCGGCCGCCACGCGGCGAGAGAGGTCGTCGAAATAGATCAGCAGGTTGCGGCAGAAGACGATGTCGATGTCGCGGAAGCGGCGCGTGTCGCTGGCTTCGCTGAGGTTCACGCGGCTGAACTCGACCGCGCTGACGAGGTCTCGCGAGATGCGCCATTCGTCCTGCCCGTGGCGCCTGAAGTATTTCTGCAGGTAGGCCGGCGGCAGCTGGCCGACCGAGCGCTGTGAAAAGACGCCTCGCTCGGCGGCCGAGAGCACTGCAGTGTCGATGTCCGACGACAGAATCTCGACGTCATGACGGTGGATGCCCGGCCAGCGCTCGAGCAGGTAGATGGCGATGGAGTAAGGCTCTTCCCCGGTGGACGAGGGAACCGACCAGATGCGGATGCGCGAGCCCGACCGCTTGTGCGCCACCACTTCGTCGAGCAGGCTGTTGACGAGGCAGTCGAACTGGTAGGCCTCGCGGAAGAAGTAGGTCTCGTTGACCGTCATCGTGTTGACGAGGTGCTGCAGCTCGGCGCCCGCGGCCTCGAAACGCAGTGCCACGAAATAGGCGCGGAAGCTGCCCGCGCCGGTGGCCTGGATGCGCTCGACCAGCCGCTTGTCGACGAAGTAGCGCTTGCCGGTGTCGAAGTGGATGCCGGTCTTGCGATAGAAGAACTCGGCGAACTTCTGGAAGTCCGCATCGGTGATCGACGGCAGGGCCGTCGCCGACGAGGCCAGCGTCGGGTGCTTCATGCCGACCCGATGCGCTCGACCGCCAGGTCGACGCTGAAGGTGATGTAGGGGTCGTCGGCAAAGCGGCGCCGCGCTTCCTTCAGCTCCGGCAGCGATTCGGCGCTGCCCACCTCGCTGAGCACTTCCAGCGCCGCGCCCACCACGTTGACCTGCATCTCGGTGTGCAGCACCTGCGCCAGCCAGCGCGGCACTTTCGGGTGCCGCAGGTCGCCCAGCAGGTTGACGGTGAAGATGCGCACGTCGCTGTCGGCGTCGAGCAGCAGGCGGTCGATGTGCGGGGCGACGTCGTCGGGCGCACTCGCCAGCACCTCGATGGCGCCGTTGCGCACGCCCGGGTCTTCGCTGCGCAGCATCTGCACCATGGCCTGCACCACCACTGGCCCGCCGAGCGTGGTGGCAGTGCTGAAGAGCACGGCGCGCACGCTGGCGTCGGCCTCCACCGCCACGCGCGCGCACACGGCGGCTGCCGCCTGCGGGTGGCTGGCCAGGTCGCGTGCCGCCCAGCGGCGCACGGCGGGGTCGGCATCGGCGAGCTGCGCCACCAGGCCGTCTGTGTCGCGCGGGTACTCACGCTCTTCGACGGGGCGCAGCCCGGGGCTAGTTTCGCCTGCCTTCTTCAATGCCATGGTCTTGTCCTGCGGTGCTAGTAGGAGGAGGTACGTGTCGCTGGCGGAAGCGGGTGCGTAGCGGCATCGTCACTGCAGCCAGATGCGCAACTGCGCGGCGATGCCGGTGCAGGGCAGCACCATGCTGGCGCCCCGGCGATCAATCAGCTCGGCTGGCATACCGAAGACGACGGCGGTGTCGGCCGATTCGGCAATCGTGCGACCCCCGGCCGCGTGCAGCCTGGCCATGGCATCGGCGCCGTCGTTGCCCATGCCGGTGAGCATCACGCCCACCAGCTTCTGCGCCGGCATGTGCTGCATGGCCGTTTCGACGAGAATCTCGACCGAGGGGTGCCACAAAACGGCAGGTGTCTCCGGCCGGGCGCTGGCGTACAGCGTGCCGGCACGGTCGGTGACGACGAGGTCGGTGCCGCCGCGGCCGATGTACACGGTGCCCACCTGAAGCGGCATCGGCGCACTGACTTCCACCACCTTCAGCGCGCAAAGCCCGTCCATGCGCCGCGCGAAGGTGTCGGTGAAATTGGCGGGCATGTGCTGCGCCACCAGCACCGGCCACGGAAACTGCGCTGACAGCCGAGGCAGGATGTCCTCCAGCGTGCGCGGACCGCCTGTCGATACGCCGATGAGCACCAGCCCCGGCAGGCGCACAGCGCTCTTCGCGGGTGCCGCCAAAGCGGAAATCGAAGCCGAAGGTGCTGCAGGTGCCACCGGCCGCACGGCTGCGGCCACAGCGGGTGCCGCCGCACGCACGGGCCGCATGCTCGGCGGCGGCGTGCGCGCTGCGGCAGGCCGTGCGCCCAGCCGTGCGCGCGACGCGCTGCGCACCTTGTCCAGCAGCATCGCCTTGATGTCTTCCACGTGCAGCGAAATAGTGCCGCCGGGCTTGGGGATGAAGTCCACCGCGCCGAGGGCCAGCGCCTCGAAGGTGGCGAGCGCACCCTTCTCGGTGAGCGATGACACCATGACCACCGGCGTCGGGCGCGCTGCCATGATCAGCGACAGCGCCGTCAGCCCGTCCATCTCGGGCATGTTGATGTCGAGCGTGACGACGTCGGGCTGCCACTCGACGACCATCTCCACGCCCTCGGCACCGTTGCGCGCGCTCTTGACCTCATAGCCGGCTTCGACCAGCACGCCCGTCAGCAGCTTGCGCATGAGCGCCGAGTCGTCGACGATCAGGACTTTCTTCATGGCAGGTTGTCCTGTGTGCTGAAGGCCGGCGGCGGCCGCCCTTGCAGCTCCTTCATGGGTTTCAGGTCGCTCAAGCCGCGCCGCAACTTCACGCGGCCTTGGGCAGCGGGGCGGGCTCGGCGGCGACGCTTGCACCCTGCGTGTTCTGGAGGTCCTGCATGTCCTGCATGTCGCGGCCTTGCAGCAGATGGCGCGGGTCGATGAGCATCACGAGCCGCTTGCCGCCGTCGAGATTGGCCACTCGGCTGATGAGCTGGCTCTGCTCGTCCGACATGGCCGGCGCCGCGACGATGAGCCCGCGCGGAATGCGCAGCACCTCGGCCACCGAATCGACGATGAAGCCGGTGCGCATGCCGTTCAGCAGGTAGACCATGATGCGCTGGCGGTCGTTGCGCTCGATGGCGCCCAGGCCCAGGCGGCTGCGCTGGTCGATCACGGGCAGCACGGTGCCGCGCAGGTTGATCACGCCTTCCACGAAGGCCGGCGTGCGCGGCACGCGCGTCAGCGTTTCGGGCACGCGCACGATCTCCTGCACGCTCATGATGGGCACGCCGAATTCCTCGGCGTCCAGGCGGAAGATGACCACCTGGGTGTCGTCGTCGGTGGCGCCTTCTTCGTCGCCGCGCTCGGCGGCGGATCGGGTGTTCATGGCAGCTTCCTGTGCGCTGGTATTGGTACCGTTGTTGGCCTGCGTGCTGCCAGCGACGCGGGCCGCCTCCAGCGCGGTTTCGATGGCCGGCATGCGCAGCAGCTTGTCGGTGGCGATGATCGACACCAACCGCTTGCCGCCGTCCAGCCGGCAGATGGACGAGAACTCGTCGAGCTGCTGCTCGGTGGCCAGCATGCCGGGCATGGGCTCGGCCTGCGACCGCGGCACGCTCAGCACTTCCTTGACCGAGTCGGTCACGAGGCCGACGTTCAGGCCGCCCGGCAGCGCCGTCACCACGATGCGGTGCTGCTCGGCATAAGGCAGCCGCGGCAGCCCGAACAGCGTGCGCAGGCTCACGAGCGGCAGCAGCCGCTGGCGCAGCGACATCACGCCCAGCACATGAGCTGGCGTGTTAGGCAGCTCGTTCACTCGCTCGGGCAGCTGCACGATTTCCTGCACCTCGGCGATGTCGAGCGCGTATTCCTGGTTGGCCACCGAGAACGACACCAGGCGAAGTTCGTCGCTGTTGTTGTCACCGATGCCGGTGCTTATGCCGTCTGCCTGGGCTGAATTGGCTGCTACCGCAGTCTGCGCCGCCGCGGCTGCGCGGTCGGTGCCCACACCGCCGCCGCCCACGTGGCTGAACTGGCCGTCGATCAGCCGCGCGAAATCGATGCACAGCAGCATGTCGTGACCGCCGCCCGGCCGGACGCGCTTGATCACCCCGGTCAGGTAGTCGGCGCTGACCAGCGACTGGATGCTGTCAGCGGCTTCGATCTCGCCCGACTCGATGGTCACCACGCTGGCCACACGGTCGACCACGAAGCCGAGCGGCTGGCCGAGGTTGATGACGAGCGCGCGCGTGGCGTCGTCGTTGGGCCGCTCTTCGCAGCCGAACAAGCGCCGGAGGTTGACGATGGGCAGCACGCGGCCGCGCAGGTTCGCCAGGCCGTCCAGCGTGCGCGGCGCCAAGGGCAGCTGCGACACCGCAGGCACGCGGATGATTTCCTGCACCGGGGCCATGGGCACCGCGAACAGTTCGCCCGCCACCTCGAAGGTGACGAACTGGTTGGCATGGCTGGCGCCGTCGTCGGGCTCATCGCCCTCAGCGGCGGCGCGGCCGGCATTCGAAGTCAAGGTGGTGCTCACGGCACACCTCCACGGTTGGGTTCAGGTTCAGGCGCTTTGCAGCTCGTCGGCCAGCGAGGCGATTTCCTCGATCGCGGCCGAGAGTTCCTCGGCGCCCTGCGACTGCTGCTTGGCAGCCGCAGCGGCCTGCTCGGCGGCCTTCTCGGCCTCGGCGGCGGCAGCGGAAATCTGCTCGACACCCACCTTCACCTGGGCCACGGCGGCGGCAATCTCCTGCGCCGAGACCACGGCTTCGCGGTTGCCCTTCTGGATTTCCGCGATGTCGCCCTCGATGGCGTTCAGGCCGACGGTGATGACCTTGGTCTTCTCCACTTCAGCGAGTGCCGAAGCGACGATGGCCGTCAGGTCGCGGCCCACGAGGCCGATCTGGTCCTGGATCGACTTCACCATGTCCTTGATGCGGTCGGCGTTCTCGGCCGAGTCGTGCGCCAGGTTGCGGATGTCGGTTGCCACCACCACGAAGCCCTTGCCGAAGTCACCGGCGCGCGCTGCCTCGATGCTGCCGTTGACGGCCAGCATGTTGGTCTGCACCGAGACCTGCGTGATGGCGTCGACGATCTTGTCAATCTTGCGCGACACCAGCTCCAGGTCCTTCACCTGCTTGATGCTCACCTCGGTC
>JANOBX010000117.1:0-4184 GCA_031411875.1 Burkholderiales bacterium
TGGGTGCAGCTGCAGAAGTACGTCATCCACAACGTGGCGGCGGCCTACGGCAAGACGGCCACCTTCATGCCCAAGCCCATCGTCGGCGACAACGGCAGCGGCATGCACGTGCACCAGAGCGTGTGGAAGGACGGCGTGAACCTGTTCGCCGGTGACGGCTATGCCGGCCTGAGCGAATTCGCGCTGTTCTACATCGGCGGCATTATCAAGCACGCACGGGCTTTGAATGCGATCACCAACCCCGGCACCAACAGCTACAAGCGCCTGGTGCCCGGCTTCGAAGCGCCGGTGAAGCTGGCCTACTCGGCCAAGAACCGCAGCGCCTCGATCCGCATCCCGTACGTGGCCAACCCCAAGGGTCGTCGTGTGGAAGCCCGCTTCCCAGACCCCTTGATGAACCCCTACCTGGGTTTCGCGGCCCTGCTGATGGCCGGCCTGGACGGCGTGGAAAACAAGATCCACCCAGGCGAGGCCGCCACCAAGGACCTGTACCACCTGCCGCCCGAAGAAGACGCGAAGATCCCCACCGTGTGCCACAGCCTGGACCAGGCGCTGGAGCACCTGGACAAGGACCGCGCCTTCCTGACCAAGGGCGGTGTCTTCACCGACAGCTACCTCGACGCCTACATCGACCTGAAGATGCAGGAAGTGACGCGCTTCCGCATGGCCACCCATCCTGTCGAATTCGACATGTACTACGCGCTCTGATCGGCCTTCCAGCCGAGCTTCAACCCCGTTAAGGCAGGCCGCAAGGCCAGCCTTTTCGCGTTTTTGGGCCCGGTGCGCTTGGGTGACAATCCGCTCATGATCGTTTTCCCATGGTCCTGGCGCCTGGCGCTCTTGTCCTTGACGGTGCTGAGCCCCACCGGTTCAGCCCTGGCGCAGGATGCCGGCAAGCCGGTCTACCGTTGCCCCGGCCCGCCGGTGCTCTACACCGACTCCCTGACACCCACCGAGGCGCGCGACCGCAATTGCCGCACCATCGAAGGTGCACCCGTCACCGTGGTGCAGGGGCGCCAGCCACGCGTGGCTTCGGCACCGGCCGCGGCACCAGCGGCCGGCGGCAGCGCGTCGCGCCCGGGCGACCGCGTCGACCCGGCGGCCCAGCGCGCCCGCGACACCGACGCCCGCCGCATCCTCACCGAGGAACTGCGGCGCGAGGAAGAGCGCCTGACGATGCTGCAGAAGGAATTCAACGGCGGCCAGCCCGAGCGCCGCGGTGACGAGCGCAATTTCCAGAAGTACCTGGACCGCGTCGCCGAAATGAAGGCCAACATCGCCCGCAAGGAATCGGACGTCGCCTCGTTGCGACGAGAAATCGGCAAGCTGCCGCAGTAACCTCGCGGCATGCGATTTCCATTCCGTGCGCCCGCGGCCGACCCGCCGGGCGGCTTCGAAGCCTTCGACCAGCTGGCCACCATGGTCGCCGTGACGCGCCCTGACGGCCAATGCCTTCGCGCCAATTCGGCGCTCGAAAACACCCTGGGTTCCTCGCGCCGCGCCCTGCAGCGCAGCAGCGTGTTCGACTGGCTGGTCGACCCCGCGCCGCTGCGCGACACCCTGAAGATGGTGGCCGCCAACCAGGTGGCCACGAGCCGCTTCGACGCGCTGATGAAGCGCGGCTCGATGGGCAGCGGCGGCCCGGCCGGCGCGGCTGAACTGCCCGTGCACGTGATCGTCAGCCAGATGGACCGCGCCGACCGGGTGCTGGTGGAGATGATCGAGATCGAGCAGCAGACGCGCCTGGACCGCGAGGAACGCGCCCACGGCCTGGCCCAGGCCAACAAGGAGCTGGTGCGCAACCTGGCGCACGAGATCAAGAACCCGCTGGGCGGCATCCGGGGCGCGGCGCAGCTGCTGCAGATGGAAGTGACCAGCAAGGCGCTGACCGAATACACCGAAGTCATCATCCACGAAGCCGACCGGCTGCAGGCCCTGGTCGACCGGCTGCTGGCGCCGCACCGCCGGCCCCAGGTGATGGCCGAGGTCAACATCCACGAGATCTGCGAACGCGTGCGTTCGCTCGTGATGGCCGAGTTCCCGCGCGGTCTGGAGGTTCAGCGCGACTACGACATCAGCATCCCCGATTTCCTGGGCGACCGCGAGCAGCTGATCCAGGCCGTGCTGAACATCGTCCACAACGCCACGCACGCGCTGGTGTCGCGCATTGCCGCGGGTGACGCGCAGATCGTGCTGCGCACCCGGGTGGCGCGCCAGGCCACCTTCGGCAGGCAACGCTTTAGGCTGGCACTGGAATTGCATATTCAGGACAACGGGCCGGGTGTGCCCGAGGCCATTCGCGATCGCATCTTCCACCCTCTGGTGTCGGGGCGCGACGGCGGTTCAGGTCTCGGTCTGACCCTGGCCCAGACCTTCGTGCAACAACACCAGGGCACGATCGAATGCGACAGCATCCCCGGCCGGACGGTCTTCAAACTGCTGATCCCGCTGCCCTAGCCGAACCTTTCCCCGCGAGCGCCCACCCCGCATGAAACCGATCTGGGTCGTCGACGACGACCAATCCATCCGATTCGTGCTCGAGAAGGCGCTGACGCGCGAGCAGTTCAGCGTGCGCGTGTTCAGCAACCCGCGCGACGTGCTCGCCGCCCTGGACGAAGAGCAGCCCCAGGTGCTGGTCAGCGACATCCGCATGCCCGGTGGCACCGGCATCGACCTGCTGGCCCAGGTGAAGCAACGCTTCCCCGGCCTGCCCGTCATCATCATGACGGCCTACAGCGACCTGGACAGCGCCGTCAGCGCGTTCCAGGGCGGGGCTTTCGAATACCTGCCCAAGCCCTTCGACGTGACCAAGGCGGTGGAGCTCATCCGCCGTGCCGTCGACGAGAGCCTGCGCGAGGCCGTGCGCGACGTCGGCATGGTGCAGATGCCCGAGATGCTGGGCCAGGCCCCGGCCATGCAGGACGTGTTCCGCGCCATCGGCCGGCTCAGCCAGAGCAACGTCACCGTGCTCATCACCGGCGAAAGCGGTTCGGGCAAGGAACTGGTGGCCCACGCCCTGCACAAGCACAGCCCGCGCGGCGAGCAGGGCAACAAGGGCCCGTTCGTGGCCATCAACACCGCCGCGATCCCGAAAGACCTGCTGGAAAGCGAGCTCTTCGGCCACGAGCGCGGGGCCTTCACCGGTGCGCAGACCACGCGCCGCGGCCGCTTCGAGCAGGCCGACGGCGGCACGCTGTTCCTCGACGAGATCGGCGACATGCCCTTCGACCTGCAGACACGGCTGCTGCGCGTGCTGTCCGACGGGCAGTTCTACCGTGTGGGCGGGCACCAGCCGCTCAAGAGCAATGTGCGCGTCATCGCCGCCACCCACCAGAACCTGGAAGAACGGGTGCGCCAGGGCGCGTTCCGCGAAGACCTGTTCCACCGCCTGAACGTGATCCGCCTGCGCCTGCCGGCGCTGCGCGAAAGGCGCGAGGACATCCCCATGCTGGCGCGCTTCTTCATGCAGAAGAGCGCCAAGGAACTGGGGGTCGACACCAAGCGCATCACCGATCCGGCGCTGACGCGCCTGGCGGCGTTCGACTTCCCGGGCAACGTGCGCCAGCTGGAAAACATCTGCCACTGGCTGACGGTGATGGCACCCGCCCAGGTGGTGGAACCGAAGGACCTGCCGCCCGAGCTGCTGGCCCCGGGCCTGACCGTTGCCCCACCGGCCACAGCGGCCTTCGCATCGCCGGTGATGGCCATGCCGGCCATGACGCCGGCACCGGCCGAGTTCACGCCCGCGGCGGCCGCGTCGGCGCCCGCCGGCGTGGCCCTGCACACCGAAGTCGGGTCCTGGCTGGTGGATCTGGAACGCGAGGCGCGCCGCCGCCTGGAAGCCGGCGAGCCCGATGTCTGGGAAGCCCTGACCGAGCAGTTCGAAGGGCGTCTCATCCACACCGCGCTCGACATCACCCGCGGCCGCCGCATCGAGGCTGCGCAGAAGCTCGGCATCGGCCGCAACACCATCACGCGCAAGATCCAGGAGCTGGGGCTGGACGACTGAGTCAAAGGGTCCGGACGTTACGCGCGGCCGCTGTCGGCCCGTTGCGGTCTTTCGGTGTGCGTGTTGTTTCTTGCCTGCATGGTCCCGCAGCAAAGGCGGGCTGGGGCTGGCTGTGGCGCTTAGCTTCGGCGGCCTCCGCTGGCGCTCCGGCTCCCCTGCGGTGCTCGGTCCCGCG
>JANOBX010000118.1:0-15079 GCA_031411875.1 Burkholderiales bacterium
TCTTCGCCATCCTGGGACTGCGCGCGCTGTACTTCGCGCTGGCCGCGATGATCCACCGCTTCAAGTACCTGAAGTACGCGCTGGCCTTGGTACTGGTATTCATCGGCAGCAAGATCTTCCTGGTCGGCATCATCGGCAAGATCCCGCCAGTGATCTCGCTGAGCGTCACTTTCGGCCTGATCGCCGGCGGCGTGCTGGTCTCGATGTGGAAGACCCGGAACGACCCGGTGCTGGAGAAGGCTGCCGCGTCCTGACGAGGTTCCCGGCCGGCCCCGCCGGCCGGGTGAGAATCAAGGCCCTGCCGGCTGGGACGGCAGGGCCTTGTTGTTCTTGGAGCCGCCCGCGTGAACCTCGTCCCCACCCCCGAAGCCCGGGCCTGCGCATGAGGGCGCGCCTGGGCCGGCAGCGCAGCGTGGCGCTGTTCGCCGCCGGGCTGCTGGCCTTCAACTTCCCCTTGCTCGGGCTGTGGGACGGAAACCTCCGGGTCGCGGGACTACCGCTTTTCCCGCTGGCGCTGTTCCTGCTGTGGGCCGGCGTGATCGGCCTGCTGGCCTGGCTGAGCGAGCGCTCGGCCGACTGACAGACGGAAGCGCGATGCTGAGCCCCACGCTCGTCATCGGCGCCTCGCTGGCCTACCTGGGCCTGTTGTTCGCGGTTGCGGCCTGGGGCGACAGGCGTGCGGCGCAAGGCCGCAGCATCGTCGCCAACGCCTGGGCCTATGCGCTGTCGATGGCGGTGTACTGCACCGCCTGGACCTACTTCGGCAGCGTTGGCCGGGCCGCGGCTTCGGGCGTGTGGTTCCTGCCCATCTACCTGGGGCCGACGCTGGCCATGGTGCTGGCCTGGACGGTGCTGCGCAAGATGATCCGCATCGCGCGGCGCTACCGCATCACGTCGATCGCCGACTTCGTGGCCAGCCGCTACGGCAAGAGCCCGCTGCTGGCCGGCGGCGTCACGCTCATCACCGTGGTGGGCATCGTGCCCTACATCGCGCTGCAGCTCAAAGCCATCGCCACCGGTTATGCGTTGATGACCACCGCGCCTGGCGCGCCCCTGGCCGCGCAGGGCAGCTGGTGGCAGGACGGCACCTTCTACGCCGCCTTGCTGCTGGCGGTGTTCACGATGATGTTCGGCACCCGCCACCACGACAGCACCGAACGCCACGAGGGCATGGTCGCGGCCATCGCCTTCGAGAGCATCGTCAAGCTGCTGGCCTTTCTGGCCGTGGGCATCTTCGTCACCTGGGGCATCTTTAGCGGGCCGGTGGACCTGTTCGACCGCGTCGCCGCGGTGCCCGACCTGCAGCGCCTGCTGACGCTGGGACAAGGCCAGCCCTTTGCGTTCGCACAGTGGCTGGCGCTGACGCTGCTGGCGATGTTGTCGGTGATCTTCCTGCCGCGGCAGTTCCAGGTGATGGTGGTCGAGAACGTCGACGAAAGGCACCTGAAGCGCGCGGCCTGGGTGTTCCCGGCCTACCTGTGGCTGATCAACCTGTTCGTGCTGCCGATTGCCTTCGGCGGGCTGCTGTACTTCGGCCCGGGTGCAGGGTCCGCCACGAATGCAGACGCCTTCGTGCTGTCGCTGCCGCTGGCCGAAGGAGCGCGCTGGCTCGCGCTGGTGGTGTTCATCGGCGGGCTGTCGGCGGCCACCGGGATGGTCATCGTCGAGGCCATCGCGGTGTCGACCATGGTCTGCAACGACCTGGTGATGCCCCTGCTGCTGCGCCGGCGCGGCGGCGCGCCGGGCGGCGACCTCACCCGGCTGCTGCTGCGCATTCGCCGCGGCGCCATCCTGGCCATCCTGCTGCTGGGTTATCTCTACTTCCACCTGGCCGGCGAGGCCTATGCGCTGGTCAGCATCGGACTCATCAGCTTTGCCGCCGTGGCGCAGTTCGCGCCCGCTGCACTCGGCGGCATGTATTGGAAGGGCGGCACGCAGCGCGGCGCACTGGCCGGCCTGGGCGCGGGCTTCGCGCTTTGGGTCTACACGCTGATGCTGCCCTCGCTGGCGCGGTCGGGCTGGTTTCCCCCGGCCTTCGTGCTGGACGGGCCGTTCGGCATCACCCTGCTGTGCCCGGAAGCGCTGTTCGGCCTGCAGGGTCTGGACGGGCTGACGCACTCGCTCTTCTGGAGCCTGCTGGCCAACGTGGGGGCTTATGTCGGCGTGTCGCTGTGGCGGGCACCGAGCGCGCGCGAAGCCAGCCAGGCCGCGCTCTTCGTCGACGTGGGCACTGCCGCGGGCGAAACCGACCCTGCCTTCTGGCGCGGCCGCGCGGCCGTGGCCGACCTGCTGCCGCTGACCGCCCGGTTCCTGGGCGCGGGGCGAGCGCAGCAGCTGTTTGCCGACTACGCGCGACGCGTCGGCGCAGCAGGGGTGCAGGAAATCCCGGCCGACGCGCAGCTGGTGCAGTTCGTCGAAACCCAGCTGGCCGGGGCCATCGGCAGCGCCTCGGCGCGGGCGATGGTGGCCTCGGTGGTGCAGGAAGAACCGCTGGCCCTGGACGAGGTGGCGCGCATCCTCGACGAATCGCGCCAGCTGCGCGCCGCCAACGAGGCATTGCAGAGCGTGGACCGGCTGAAGGACGACTTCATGAGCAGCGTCACGCACGAGCTGCGCACGCCGCTGACCAGCATCCGCGCGCTGGCCGAGCTGATGGCCGACGACCCGCAGATGGACACGGCCCAGCGCCAGCAGTTCCTGGGCATCGTGGTGGCCGAGACCGAGCGCCTGTCGCGCCTGGTCAACCAGGTGCTCGACCTGGCGAAGATCGAGAGCGGCCACGCCGAATGGCACAACAGCGACCTCGACTTGCGGACCCTGTGCGAACAGGCGGCGCAGGCCATGGCCCCGGCGCTGCACGAGCAGGGCACGCAGCTGCGGCTGGAACTGCCGGACAGCCTGCCGCCGTTGCGCGCCGACGCCGACCGCCTGATGCAGGTGCTGCTGAACCTGCTGGGCAACGCGGCCAAGTTCGTGCCCCGGCCGGGGGGGCAGATCACTCTGCGCCTGCTGGTCGGCACCGACGCCGCCACGGTGCAGGTTCAGGACAACGGCCCGGGCGTGCCGGCCGCGCAGCGCAGCCTGATCTTCGAACGCTTCCAGCAGGGTGGCGACGCCGGCCAGCGCCCGGCCGGCACCGGCCTGGGCCTGCCCATCAGCCGCCAGATCGTCGAACACTTCGGCGGCCGCATCGCGCTGCGCACTGACACAGCGCAAGGCGCCTGCTTCGAATTCAGCCTACCCTGGCGGCAAAAAGAAACCCGCGCTGGAGACAAGCGATGAAGACCAAGATCCTGATCGCCGACGACGAGCCCAACATCCTGATCTCGCTCGAGTTCCTGATGAAGCGCGAAGGCTACGAGGTGCATGTCGCGCGCGACGGCCAGGAAGCGCTGGACGTGCTGCGCCGCGAACACCCGCGCCTGCTGCTGCTGGACGTGATGATGCCGAAGAAGACCGGCTTCGAGGTCTGCCAGGAAGTGCGCATGGACGACGCGGTGAAGCACACGCTGATCCTCATGCTCACCGCCAAGGGCCGCGAGACCGACGTCGTCAAGGGCCTGGCGCTGGGCGCCAACGCCTACATGACCAAGCCGTTCTCGACCCGTGAGCTCGCCGACAAGGTGGCGGCGCTGCTGGCCGAAGCACCGCCCGATGCGCTGGCGGGTGCGGCATGAAGCGTGACGCGGCGCTGCTCAGGGCACTGGCCGTCGGCGCTGGCGTGGCCTGCGTCGGCCTGGGCCTCTGGCTGGGCCTGACCTGGGCCCTGTTGTCGTCGACGCTGTCCGAAGAGGAACATGCCGCGGCGCAGGCGCTGCTGGGCCCGCGCGTGGCCCTGCTGGTGATGATGGTGGTGCTGGCGGCGGGGGCGGTGGCCGCCGCCGTGCAGTGGTTCCACGGACGCCACGTGGCGTCGCCGGCGCGGCTGCTGGAACAGGCACGCATACTGGTGGACACCGACGCCCGGCTGCAGCTGCAGGGACAGGGCCCGCCCGCCCTGCAGGGCCTGGCCCGGGCCTTCAACGAGCTGGTCGCGCAGCGCGACGCGCTGCGCGCGGAAATGAACCAGCGTGTCCGCGAGGCCAGCCGCGGCATCGAGCAGGAACGCAGCCGGCTGGCGGCGCTGATGGCCGAGCTGACGCAGAGCGTCGTGGTGTGCACCCTGGACGGTCGCGTGCTGCTCTACAACCAGCGTGCGCGGCTGCAGTTCAAGGCCTTGTCGGCCGACCCGGCGCTGGCCGGCGGCGCCGAGCTCATCGGCCTGGGGCGGTCGATCCACGGCGTGCTCGACCCCGCGCTCCTCGACCATGCGCTGGACAACATCCGGCTGCGCCTGCGGCGCGGCGCGGCCAACCCCTCGGCGCAGTTCGTCACCGTCACGCGCGGCGGCCAGTTGTTGCGCGTGCAGATGGCGGCCGTGCGCGAGGAAGCGGCCGGCACGGCCGAAGCGTCGGCCACCACGCTCGGCGGTTATGTGCTGATGCTGGACAACATCACGCGCGACTACGAACACGACAGCGCCCAGGACCAGCTGCTGCACCAGCTGACCGAAGGCAGCCGTGCCACGCTCGGCAACCTGCAGGCGGCGATGGAACTGCTGGCCCTGCCCGACCTGGACACGGCCCAGCGCGAACGTTTTCTCGACGTGGTGCGCGAAGAAGCCCGTCAGATGGCCACGCGCCTGAACGACGCAGCGGCGCGCAGCACCCGGCAGAGCCAGACGCGCTGGCCGCTGGAAGACATGCTGGGCAGCGACCTGGTGGCGGCCGCGACACGGCGCATCGGGGCGGCCACCGCCTTGCGGGCGAGCGCGCTGGAGGTCGAGGCCGGCCTGTGGCTGAAGCTCGACAGCTTCGCGCTGCTGCAGGCCCTGGTGCACCTGGCCGGCCGCCTGGCCGAGGACTTCGACGTGGCGGGTGTGCAATTGCGGCTGCAGCGTGCCGGCCCGCGCGCGCAGCTCGACCTGGTCTGGCCCAGCCTGGCCATGAGCACCGAAACCGTGATGGCCTGGGAGACGGAAGGCATGCGCGAAGGCCTGGCGGCGCAGCCCGGCAGCCCGCAGCCGGGCCCGCTGAGCGTGCGCGACGTGGTGCAGCGCCATGGCGGCGAATTCTGGTTCGAACGCGACCGGGCGCGCCAGCAGCAGTTCTTCCGTTTCCTGCTGCCGCTGGCTGCGGGCGGCGAGGCCGAAACAGCGGCGCGCGAGGGCAGCGGCCAGGCCGCCACCGACAGCCGGCCCGAGTACTACGACTTCAACCTCTTCGGCACCAGCGAGAGCACACGCGCGCTGGACGAGCAGCCTTTGCAAGGCCTGCGATTCACCGTCTTCGACACCGAAACCACGGGGCTGGCGCCGCAGCAGGGCGACGAGATCATCCAGATCGGCGCGGTGCGCGTCGTGGGTGGCCGGATGTTGCGCCAGGAGTCCTTCGACCAGCTCGTCGACCCGCAGCGCAGCATCCCGGCGGCGGGCATTCCCATCCACGGCATCACGCCAGAAATGGTGCGCGGCCAGCCGCCGATCGCGCGTGTGCTGCCGGCCTTCCACGCCTTCGCCGCCGACACCGTGCTCGTGGCCCACAACGCGGCTTTCGACATGCGCTTTCTGCAGCTGAAGGAAGAAGCCACCGGCCTGCGCTTCGACCAGCCGGTGCTCGACACGCTGCTGCTGTCGGCGGTGGTGCACCCGCAGCAGGAATCGCATCGGCTCGAAGCGATTGCCGAACGCCTGGGGGTGACCGTGGTGGGCCGGCACACCGCGCTGGGCGATGCGCTGGTCACCGCCGAGGTGCTGCTGAAGCTGCTGCCGCTGCTGGCCGCGCATGGCATCCACACGCTGGGGCAGGCGCGGGCCGCGGCGCAGCAGACCTACTACGCGCGGCTCAAGTATTGAGCGATGAGCCCAGCCGCGACGGCGGGCCCGACCGCGGCATTCAGCGGGCCATCCGGTAGCGCTGCGCCAGCACGTCCTGCAGCGCCTTCACCACCGAGAACGCGTCCTTGAGCTGACTGCGTTCGAAGTTCGACAACTCGTCGGGCCGCAGGAAGTTGTCGGCGGCGAAGCCGGCGGCGATCTGGCGCGACTGATGGCGGATGCGCACCAGCGACAGGAATTCCAGCGCGTCGCGCAGATCGCGCACGCCCTGGGGGCTGATCTCGCCGCTTTCGGTGGCATGGGCCAGCCGGTCGTGGGTGTTGACGGCGGGGTGGCCAGCGGCCAAGGCGTAGACGCGTGCCAGGTCGATGATGGGCACGATGCCGGTATGCTTCAGGTCCAGCGCGCCCTTGTGTTCGCCGCTGCGCAGCGTGGCCAGGCCGCCGAACAGGCCCAGCGGCGGCTGCCGGCTCAGCGCATTGCCCACCATGTGCGCCAGGAAGAGGCGGTTGTCGCGGGTGCGCTGCAGGGTGCGCTGGCGCAGGCTGTCGAGCAGGTCGGGCCGCCCGGCCACCACGCGCACGTCGAAGAACACGCAGGTCAGCATAAGCGCCATCGGCTCGGGCGTGTCCACCCACTGGCTGAACAGCTCGGCCCAGTGGTGCCGGGGTTGGCGCCAGGTGTCGGTCATGGCCATCATCTCGCCGGGGCAGTGCACGTAGCCGCAGGCCGCCAGGCCGTCGCACACGTAGGTGGCCAGCTGCTTGAAGTAGGTGCCATGAGCGGCGGGCTCGTAGGCATCGTCCAGCACCATGCAGTTGTCCTGGTCGCTCTTGGCGGTCTGTTCGTGGCGCGCCTGCGAGCCCGCCGCCACCCAGGCGAAGTCCACCGGGGCCGGGCCCAGCTGTATTTCGGCCAGGTGCAGCAGCCGGGTGGTCAGCGCGTCGGTGATGGCGGTGACGATGTGGCCGGTGCTGAAGGCGCTGGCGCCCGCGGCGGCCAGATGCTTCTGCAGGGTCTTGACCTTGGCCGCGGCGGCCACCAGGCCGGCCAGCGTGTTCTGCTTGTGGATGTCGCCGGCCAAGAACACGGCCGAGGTGCTGTGCTGTTCGGTGACGTCGGTGGCCGTGACCATGCCGGCCACCCGGGTGCCGTCCATCACCGGCACATGGTGGATGTTGTGGCGCGCCATCAGCAGCAGCGCGTCGAAGCCAGGCGCATTCACGTCGATCGTCATCGGCGCCACGGTGGCGATCTCCAGCACCGGCAGCGCGCTGTCCAGGCCGGCGGCCAGGGCGCGGTTGCGCAGGTCGCGGTCGGTCACCACGCCGAACAGGTGGTCCTGCTCGACCAGCATCACCGACGACACCCGCTGTTCGCGCATCAGCTCGGCCACGGCGCGGATGGGCGTGTGCGGCGACACGGTCACCGGCGGGCGCCGCAGCAGCGCCCGCACCGGCGTCGTCATCAGGTTCAGGTGCGGGTCGGCGGCTTCCAGTGGCGGCGGCGTCACCGTCAGCGGCTGCATGAACAGCTGCAGCCAGGGTTGTGCCTGCAGCAGCACGACCAGGTCTTCCAGGCTCAGCGTGGCGAGGGTCACGGGCGACAGCGCCACCACCTGCCAGCCGCCTTGCGCCGGGGCCTGCACGCCGGCGCCGAACCAGTCGGGGGCCGACAGCTGCAGGGGCGGCGTGTCCTCACCCAGCGCCTCGGGCTGGAAGGCGACGGCGCCGGCTGCCAGCAGGTACAGGCGCTGGGTCAGGCTGCCCCCGGCGGCCACGGTCTGGTGGCTGACGCCGTGTTGCAGTTGCAGCCTGCGCAGCAGGGCTTCGCGGGCTGCGGCGTCCAGCTGGCCGAGCACGCGATGCTGCGCCATGGCCTGGGCGACGAGTTCGGTTTGAGGGCCTGGGCGGGTCATCGTGCTGGCGCGAGTGGACACCCCTCGATTGAAACCCGGTGCGCGGACGAGCACCTGACAAACCTCGTTGCCGGCGCGGCATAGACTGCGCCGCCGCACCCCGCTTCAGCCGAACCGCCACCACCATGTCCATCACCCCCCACGACCGCGTCGCCCTCGTCACCGGTGCCGGCAGCGGCATCGGCCGCGCCACCGCCCAGGCCTTGCTGGCCGACGGCTGGTGCGTGGCCTTCAGCGGCCGCCGCGCCGAAGCGCTGGCCGAGTCCGCGGCGCAATGTGGCGACCCCTTCGAAGACATCGGCCACCGCGCGCTGGTCGTGCCCTGCGACGTCACCCAGCCCGGCAGCGTGACCGCGATGTTCGCCGCCGTGCAGCAGCGTTTCGGCCGGCTCGACTTCCTCTTCAACAACGCCGGCGTCTTCACCCCGGGCGTGGCCCTGGAAGACCTGGCGCTGGCGCAATGGCAGGCGGCGGTGGACACCAACCTCACCGGCGCCTTCCTGTGCACCCAGCAGGCCTTCCGCATGATGAAGGCGCAGTCGCCGCGGGGCGGGCGCATCGTCAACAACGGCTCGATCTCGGCGCATGCACCGCGGCCGAATTCCGTGGCCTACACCGCCACCAAGCACGCCATGACCGGCCTGACGAAGGCGGCGGCACTCGACGGCCGGGCCCACGACATCGCGGTGGGCCAGATCGACATCGGCAACGCCGTCACCGCCATCAGCGCCGGCATGGCCACCGGCATGCCGCAGGCCGATGGCAGCGTGCGGGCCGAGGCGCGCATGGACGTGCAGCACGCGGCGCGCGCGGTGCTGCACATGGCCAACCTGCCGCTGGAGGCCAACGTGATGTTCATGACGGTGATGGCCACCCAGATGCCGTTCGTCGGGCGCGGTTGACGGCGGTTGAGGCTGCGGCTCAGTGCGCGCTCAGTGCGCGATCCGCGCGCAATCAGTGCGCGAGCTTGAGCACCACCACACCCCCGACGATGAGCGTCACGCCCAAAAAGCGCATCAGCGACGCCGGGTCGCCATAGAAAGTCACGCCCACCAGGAAGGTGCCGGCCGCGCCGATGCCGGTCCACACCGCATAGGCCGTGCCGATGGAAATGTGCCGCTGCGCCAGCCAGAGCAAGCCGCCGCTGATGGCCATGCACGCCACGGCAATGGCAATGCCCGCGGTGCGCGTGTGCGCCTCCTGCGACATCTTCAGTCCCACCGGCCAGCCGATCTCGAACAGGCCGGCCAGCATCAGATAGATCCAGCTCATGTGGCAGAGCATGACATTGCGGGCCAAGCCCCTGTCGCGCTCGCGGTGGCCCGGCCCGGGGCTCAGCCGCCGCTCAAGGCCAGCACCACGGCCACGAAGTCGCTTTCCTGCAAGCGGTGGTCGAGATCCCGCACCCCTTGTCCGTTGACGAACAGCCGCATGTGGGGCCGCAGCTGGTCCTGTTCGTCGACGACGCGGAAGCGCAGCCCGGGGTGGCGGCGGTCGAGTTCCTCGAACATCCAGCGCAGGCTTTTGGGCCCGGTGCCGACCCCCAGTTCGACGTCGGCGGCACCGGTGTAGCTGCGCAGGGCCGCTGGAATCAGCACCTTCATCGCGCCGGTCTCATGCCAGGGCGGCGACTTCGACCGCGTAGATCTCGGGCAGGTGGCGCGCGATGTTCGACCAGCGTTCGCCTTCGTTGCGGCCGATCCAGAGTTCACCGCTGGTGGTGCCGAGGTAGAGCGCCGGCACCGGCAGCGCGTCTGCGGTCATCGCCTGGCGTTTCACGGTCCACCAGGCCTGCTCGGTGGGCAGGCCCTGGTCCTGGCGCTGCCAGCTGCGGCCGCCGTTGCGCGTGACGTAGGCCGCGGGCCGGCCTTGCGGGCTGGTGCGCGGCCAGACCGTGGTGCCGTCCATCGGGAACACCCAGGCGATGTCGGCGTCGTGCGGGTGCACGACCATCGGAAAACCGATGTCGCCCACGGCCTTCGGCATCTTGCGGCCGATGCGCTGCCAGGTGTCGCCCGGGCGGTCCAGGCGGTAGATGCCGCAGTGGTTCTGCTGGTAGAGCCGGTCTGGCCGGCTCGGGCAGAGGCGCAGGCAGTGCGGGTCGTGGAAGCTGGCGCTGGTGGGGTCGAAGCCCTCGACCACTTCCATGCCGCGGATGAGCGCCGTCCAGCTGTGGCCGCCGTCGCGCGATTCGTGCACGCCGCCGCCGGACATGCCGAAGAGCAGGTGCTGCGGGTCGCGCGGGTCGACGATGATGGAGTGCAGCTTGGGCCCGTCGGGCGTGCCGTCCTGCACGCTGCCCATCCATTCGCGGAACTGCGGGTCGTCGTTGACCGAGGGCAGGGGGTCCCAGCGCACGCCGCCGTCCTCGGAACGGAACAGGCCCTGGGGCGAGGTGCCCACGTACCAGGTGTCGCGCTCGCTGTCGTGGCCCGGCGTGAGCCAGAAGCCGTGGTCGACGGACCGTGCCGGCAAGCCCGTGGTCCCCGGCTGCGCGAAGGCCGGCGGCCTTTGCGCTTCCTGCCAGCGGCGGCCGAGGTCGGTGCTGCGGAAGATGGTCGGCCCGAGGTGGCCGGTGCGGGCCGCCGCCAGCAGTGTGCGGCCATCGCTGCGGTCGAGCTGCAGGTGGCCGATGGTGTGGCCCAGGAAGTGCGGGCCGTCGGCCTGCCAGCGGCGGCGCTGGGCGTCGCCGTGGAACAGCCAGGCGCCCTTGCGCGTGGCCACCAGCAGCACCAGCCGCGGGGGCGGCGTGCGCTTGCGGGCAGGGGCGGCGGCGGCCGCGCCCTTGGGGCGGGGCGGGCGGGGGGTGGTCGGGCTCATCGTCGTTCCTCGTGGGTCGATTCGTACATGGGTACGACGAACGAAGCCAGGACGAATCGACAGCCGCGCCGCAGCCTGCAGGGTTCAGCCCATCTGCCCGGGCCGCGGCAGGGTCAGGCGATGGGCGCGCGACTCAGTCCGGCGAAGACCAGGCCCAGGCCCAGCAGCATCAGGCCGTAGGTGCCGGGCTCGGGCACCACCGAGATGAAGACGCCGCCGGCGGCCTCGATCTGCGTGCGGAAGGGCGCCACGCCAGTCCACCAGGAGATGTCGCCGTAGACGCTGTTGTTCGTGGTGCCGCCACTGAGCACGCCCATCAGGGTCCAGGTGCCGCCGTTGTCGAACAGCAGCGGGCCGCCGCTGTCGCCGCCGGCGGTGGTGGCCTCGAAGGCGGTGGCGGTGGCCTGGCTGCCCAGCCAGCCCAGGGTGTTGCTGGTGCCGAAGGGGTTGTCGAAGTCGGTGGAGAAGATGTTCGAACCGCCGAAGCTCGACGTGGTGTTCACGGGCGCGCCGTAACGGTCGAGCACATTGGTGCCGCCGCGGCGGATGCCGTCCGAACCGGTGGCCCCGGTGCTGCCGATGCCCCTGCCGCCGTAGCCGAGCGTGACGACTGAAAAGCCGGTGAGCTCGGTCGTGGCGTCGGACAGCGCGAAGGGCGTGGCGACGTTGGCGGGCACGGACCCCGTCAGCCTGAGGATGGCGACGTCGCCCCCGTTGAGCAAAGGCGAACCTGCGGTGCCGCCGCCGGGATACACCACGGACTGGATGGATGAACTGAAGGTCGGGCTGTTCCTGTTGGTGCCGAAGAGCACCGAGCCGCCCACGCTCGGGCCGCAGTGGCGGGCCGAGAGCACCGTGCTTGGCGCGATCAGCACGGCCGTGCAGCCGCTGATGGCTGCCACGCCCGAAAAGGCCGGGTTGGCGGCAAAGGCGGCCGAGGCCGCCAGGCCGACGTCGTCGCGGATGACGATGCGCGGGAAGATGCCTTCTACCGTCAGGCCCTTGGCGAGCATGTCGTCGTAGAAGACGGTGGACGCCTGGGCAGCGGGCAGGCACAGGGCCAGCGCCGCGACGGCCAGAAGCTGGCGCAGCGGGGTCGGGATCACGATCATCGATTCCTCCAGTCTTCGAGCGGGTTTTCGCCGGAAGACTCTAAGGTCAGGGTTCACCCGGCTGACACAAAAAGAGGGGGATCTCCCCGGAATTCGGGGGGGGGTGGTGCCGGCCGGTACGGCGGGCCGTTGGCTCAGCCCGCTTCGCTGCCCAGGCAGCGCTTGAAGCGCTCGTCCACGCGCCGGGCGAACCACTCGGTGGTCAGGCGCCGCGTGATCTTCGGGCTCTTGAGCACGATGACCGGCAACACGGCGCGCGGCTGGGGGCGGCCGCTGCGCGCTTCGGCCAATGCGAACACCCGGGTGGCCAGCGGGCTGCGGTCGAAGGCCTCGCCGGTGCTGAGTTCGAGATCGCGGCGGATGGCGCGGTCGTCCAGGTCGAGTTCGCGCGCCAGGCTGCGCGCCGCCAGCTCGGTCTGGCCGGGCTGCGACACGTCGCGAACGAACAGGTCACCGTCCAGCGCCAGGCTTTTTCGCGTGGCCGTCGCCAGGGCCTGCTGGAAGGCGGCGTTGCGGCTGGCATAGCGCCCGGCGTTGAAGTCGGCGAAGCGGTAGATCATGGTCCCGCCATACGCAGGGGCGTCGTAGTCGAGCAGGTGGGCCGTGCCGAAGTAGAGCCCGCCGCGCCGCGTGAACACTTCGTGGCGAACCGAGTCCTGGGCCGGGAAGGGGTAGCGCCGGGCCTTCACGTGGTCCTCGGCAAAGGCGATGCTCACCTGCATGGGCCCGCCGGTGCGCACCGGGTTCCAGTTGGCCAGCAGCCGCCGGCCCAGCGGCACCTCGTCCACGAACTGCTCGTACATCAGGCTGAGCTCACGCTCGGTCTTGACGGCGTCCAGGCGCTCGTCGTAGCTGCGGCCGTCGGGAGACTGCAGCTTCAGCGCCAGGTTCACCGCCAGCTCGGGCACGCCCAGGCCTTCGGCGCGACGCAGGATTTCCTCGCGTGCGATGCGCGCCAGGCCGGCCACCGGCGGGTCGGCGTTGTAGCTGGACTCCTGTTCGGTGACGGCCAGCACGGCGCAGACGTGGCGGGTCGAGGGTTCGAGCTTGAGGCCCGCGAACACCAGCTGCAGGTCGACGGCCCAGGCCGAGCGCTGCGCCACACGCGGCGGGATCAGGGCTTCGATGTCGGTCTGGATTTTCTCGGGCGTGCGCGGGTCGGCCTGCCGTGGTGCGTCACCGGCGCAACCCACGAGCCACAGCGCCACGCAGGACGCCCACAGCCGGGCCGCCCGCCGCGGCGTCGGCACGTCGACACCAGAGCCCTGGGCGCCGCGCATCATGGGCACTCCAGCCCACGCGGCGGCTGCGTCTGCAGCAGGTGCACCAGGGTCTGCAGCGTCTGGTTCACCGGCGTCGGAAGGCCATGCGCCCGGCCCCGGCCGACGACGAAGCCGTTCAGGTGGTCGATCTCGGTGGGCCTGCCGCGTGCCAGGTCCTGCGCGGTCGACGAGCGCTGTTCGGGCATGCTGCGGGCGAGCTGGCGCACGGTGGTGTCGATTTCGGCCGGTATGACCACGCCTTCGGCCTGCGCCACCGCCACGCATTCGGCCACCACGGCCTGCATCACCTCGTCGACGCCGGCCGTGGCCAGCAGCCGCCCATAGGGCATCTGCGGAATCGCCGACAGTGCGTTGTAGGCGCAGTTCAGGATCAGCTTGACCCACAGCGCCTGGCGCACGTCGGTCGACAGGTCGACGGGCACGCCGGCAGCGCGCAAGGCCTCGGCCCAGCCGTCGTCGTCAGCGCCGCCCGGGCCGGGCTCGACGAGCAACTCGCCGCGGCCGTGGTGCCTGACGTGGCCGGGGCCGGCCATCTCGGCCGCGACGTAGACCACGGCGGCGCGCACCGGCTGGGGCAGCAGCCGGCGCAGCCGGTCGGCGTTGTCCACACCGTTCTGCAGGCTGAGCAGCAGCGTGTCGGCCGCCAGATGCGGGCGCAGCGATGCGGCGGCCGATGCCGTGTCGGTGGACTTCACGCAGAACAGCACCAGCGCCGCGCCGCGGGCGGCAGCGGCGTCGGTGCTGGCCTGCACCGGCACCTGCTCGTCGAAGCGGCTGGTCTGCAGTCGCAGCCCGGCGGCCTGGATGGCCTGCACATGCGTGGCGCGGCCGATCAGCACGACGTCGTGGCCGGCCCGCGCCAGCAGGCCGCCGAAGTAGCAGCCCACCGCACCGGCGCCCATCACCGCCACGCGCAGGGGCGCGGCCGCCCGGCCTTGCTGCTGCCATGCCGCCAGCAAGGCCGCTTCACGCTCTGGTGCCAGCCCGACGGCGGGGCGTGGCGGGCCCGCGGCTGCAGCCGCGGCGGACTCGTCGGGTCGGCTGGCCCAGGCCGCGGTGTCCAGCAGCGTCTGCGCCAACGGACGGCAGCGCAGGCCGGTGGCCAGGGCGCGGGCAATGCTGGTCTGGTGCAGCCCTTGCGAGACCGCGGGCAGCCACACCGGCAGGTCCGACCAGGGCGCCACACCCGCTTCGAGCAGGAAGGTCTCGTCCAGCCACTTCAGCCGTGCCGCAGGGTTGAGCGTGGCGCAGGCTGTGTCCAGGAACGCGCCCATCGTCAGGGGGGCGGCGGGCCCGGTCAGGTTGAAGGCACCCGTGCTCTGGCGTTCGGCCTGGTCCAGCATCCACGCCGCGGCGTCGCGGGCGTCGATGAACTGCACCGGCGCATCGGGCCGGCTTGGCGCCAGCACCTCGCCGCCCCGCAGGATGCGCTGCACCCACCAGGTCCAACGCCCGGTGGGGTCGAAGGGGCCGACGAGCAGCCCCGGGCGCACGATGCAGCAGGCGGCGCTGCCGAAACCCTGCAGCGCTGCGGCCTCGCACAGCGCCTTGAGTCCGCCGTAGGTCTGGCCATCGACGGTTTCCACGCCCGGGTCCGCCAGGGTCGCCAGCGGCGCGTCTTCCAGCGTTCCTGGCACGTCCAGGCTGGCATAAGCACTGATGCTCGACACCAGCTGGTAGTGGGCGACGTGGCCGGCCAGCCGTGCCACCACCGTGCGCACCTGACTCGGCACGTAGGCGCTGGTGTCGATCACTGCGTCCCAGCGGCGGCCGTCCAGCACACCCAGGTCCAGGTCGCGGTCGGCGATCAGGTGTTCGGCCTGCGGGAACAGCTGCGGACCGCTCTGCCCGCGGTGGAGCAGGGTCACGGCATGCCCGCGTTGCAGGGCCTGGTCGGCCAGGTGCCGCCCGAGAAAACGCGTGCCACCGAGGATCAGCAGTTTCATGCCTGGAGTGTGCATTGGGTCGGGATGGCCGGGTCTGACACCTATCGGCGGTCCAGCGTCGTCCCTTCGGCTGGGCGAGCCGGGTGTCCCCTTCCGCTCATGTCCCCCGCCCGCGCCCGGTCAGG
>JANOBX010000119.1:0-48064 GCA_031411875.1 Burkholderiales bacterium
CGATGCCGAAGGTCTTGGCGTCGGCCAGCAGCACTTTCAGCTTGTCGGTGTTGTCGGCCTCGATCGTCATGTTGGCGGCGAAGAATTCCGCCGTGCAGTGCACCTTGATCCAGGCCGTGTGGTACGCCAGCAGTGAGTAGGCTGCGGCATGGCTCTTGTTGAAGCCGTAGCCCGCGAACTTCTCCATCAGGTCGAAGACCTCGTTCGCCTTCTCGGGCGCGATGTTCTTCACCGCGGCGCCTTCGCGGAAGATGGCGCGCTGCGTGGCCATCTCCTCGGCCTTCTTCTTGCCCATGGCGCGGCGCAGCAGGTCGGCGCCGCCCAGGCTGTAGCCGCCCAGCACACGCGCCGACTCCATCACCTGTTCCTGGTAGACGAAGATGCCGTAGGTCTCGGCCAGCACCGGCTCCAGCAGCGGGTGCGGGTAGACCACCGGCTCCTTGCCGTTCTTGCGTGCGCAGAAGCTCGGGATGTTCTCCATCGGGCCCGGGCGGAACATCGCGTTCAGCGCGATCAGGTCTTCCAGCCGTGTCGGCTTGGCCTCGCGCAGCATGCCCTGCATGCCGCGGCTTTCAAACTGGAACACGGCCTCGGTGCGGCCCTCGGTGAAGAGGCGGTAGACCCGGGCGTCGTCCAGCGGCACGGCTTCGTAGCTGAAGTCCTTGCGGTTCGGGCGGCGAGCCCGGATGAAGTCTTTCGCCAGTTCGAGGATGGTCAGCGTGGCCAGGCCCAGGAAGTCGAACTTCACCAGGCCGATGGCCTCGACGTCGTCCTTGTCGTACTGGCTGACCGCGCTGTCGCTGCCGGGCTGCTGGTAGAGCGGACAGAAATCGGTGATCTTGCCGGGAGCGATCAGCACGCCGCCGGCATGCATGCCGATGTTGCGCACGATGCCTTCCACACGCGTGGCCAGGCGCAGCAGTTCGGCCACCTCATCCTCGGCGGCTTCGCGCTGCACGAGTTCGGGCACTTCCTTGCGCACGTAGATCACGCCGGGGTCGACGTCGTTCGGATTGGCTGGCACGTGGGCCAGCGTGTAGGTCTTGCCGGGCAGGCCGGGCACGAGCTTGGCCACGCTGTCGACATGGCCGTAGCCCATGCCCAGCACCCGGCCCACGTCGCGCAGCGCAGCCTTGCTGGCCCTGGTGCCGAAGGTGGCGATCTGGCTCACCGCGTCGCGGCCGTACTTGGCCTTGACGTAGTCGATGACGCGGTCGCGGTTGGCCTGGCAGAAGTCGATGTCGAAGTCGGGCATCGACACACGCTCGGGGTTCAGGAAGCGCTCGAACAGCAGCTTGTACTGCAGCGGGTCCAGGTCGGTGATGAACAGCGCATAGGCCACCAGCGACCCGGCGCCCGAGCCCCGCCCCGGCCCCACCGGGCAGCCGTTGTCGCGGGCCCAGACGATGAAGTCGCTGACGATCAGGAAGTAGCCCGGGAAGCCCATCTTCTGGATCGTCTGGATCTCGAACTCCAGCCGCTCGACATAACGCGGGCGTTCGCTGTCGCGATGCGCCGGGTCGGGATAGAGCGCGGCCAGACGCTTTTCCAGCCCTTCGAAGGAAGCCTGGCGGAAGTACTCGGCGATCGGCTGGCGCTGGCCGTCGACGATGGGGGTGGGAAAGTCGGGCAGCTGCGGCTTGCCCAGCACCAGGCCCAGGCTGCTGCGGCGGGCGATCTCCACGCTGTTGGCCAGCGCGCTGGGCAGGTCGGCGAACAGCGCGGCCATCTCGGCCTGGGTCTTGAAGTACTGCTCGCGGCTGAAGCGCTTGCTGCGCTTCGGGTTGGCCAGGGTCTCGCCCTCGGCCACGCACACGCGGGCCTCGTGCGCTTCGAAGTCGTCGGCTTCCAGGAACTGCACCGGGTGCGTGGCCACCACCGGCAACTGCAGCTCGGCAGCCAGGGGCACGGCGGCGCGCACATGGGCCTCGTTCGTGGCCAGGCCGGCGCGCTGCAGCTCGATGTAGAAGCGCTGCGGAAACAGCGCCGCCAGGAAGGACGCGACCGATCGCGCACGGCCCGCGTCGGCGGCCAGCAGGCCCATGCCCACCGCGCCCATCTCGGCACCCGACAGGCAGATCAGGCCTTCATTGAGTTCCTGCAGCCAGGCCCATTGCACCCAGGCCTGCCCGCGCTGGGTGTTGCCCACCCAGGCGCGGGCCAGCAGCTCGCACAGGTTCAGGTAGCCGCGGGTGTTCTGCACCAGCAGCAGCAGCCGGCTCGGGCTCTTGTCGCTGGCGCCGCCCAAGGCCGTCTGCACCGCGGCCTGGGCTTGCGCTGGCGACTCCATCCAGACGTCGACGCCGATCAGCGGCTTCACACCCTTCTTGCGGCAGGCGCTGTAGTGCTTGACCGCGCCGAACAGGTTGTTCAGGTCGGTGATGGCCAAGGCGCCCTGGCCGTCGGCACGGGCCGCGGCGGCGGCGGCGTCGATGCGCAGCGTGCCGTCGACGACCGAGTATTCGGTGTGCGTGCGCAGGTGCACGAAAGAAGCGGACATCGGCGAGGGATCTTCCAGGTGAGGGCGATGGGAACCGGCGCTGCGAGCCGCGCGGCGCCTGGGGCAGATTATCGACAGCGGCTCCCTACAATTCGGCGCGTGTCTGAGGAATCCCCGTTTTCCATCGCCGCGGCCTACCGCTTCGTGCCCATTGCCGATGGGGCCGTCTTGCGCGAGCGGCTGTTCGCCAGCGGCCAGCGCGCCGGCCTGAAAGGCACGCTGCTGCTGGCCGAGGAAGGCATCAACTTCACGTTGGCCGGGGCCCCGCCTGCGCTGCGGGCCTGGTTGGGCGAACTGCAGCAGGACCCGCGCTTCGCCGAACTCGAGCTCAAGCTCAGCCGGGCCGCCGCCCTGCCCTTTCGCCGCCTGCGCGTGAAGCTCAAGGGCGAGATCATCCGCATGAACCAGCCCACCGTGCGCCCGCAGGCCGGCCGCGCCCCGGCAGTCGACGGCGCCACGCTGGCCCGCTGGCTGGCCGCCGGCCATTGCGACGAAGGCCGGCCGGTGGTGATGCTCGACACGCGCAACGCCTTCGAGGTCGACGCCGGTGCCTTCGAAGGCGCCATCGACTGGCGGCTGTCGCGCTTCAGCGAGTTTCCCCAGGCCCTGGCAGCGCACCGGCATCAGCTGCAGGACAAGACCGTCGTCAGCTACTGCACCGGCGGCATCCGCTGCGAGAAGGCGGCGCTGTGGATGGCCGCGCAGGGCGTGGCAAACGTGCTCCAGCTCGACGGCGGCGTGCTGCGCTATTTCGAGACCCAGGCCCGCGCGGGCCAGGCGCCGCACTGGCAGGGCGATTGCGTCGTCTTCGACGACCGCGGCGCGGTCGCGGCCGACCTGTCACCTACGGGCGAAGAGTGAACTGGCTCCCGCGCCTGCTGGGCGTGCTGCTGATCCTGTCGGCGCTGGTGCTGGCGCTGTCACGCGCGCCCGAGGTGCCCGCCGAAGGCCTGGTTGCGCGCTGGGCGCCGCCGCCTTCGGACTTCATCGAGGTGCGCGGCATGGTCGTGCACGTGCGCGACGAGGGGCCGCGCGGCGACCCTGAACCCATCGTGCTGCTGCACGGCACCTCGGCCAGCCTGCACACCTGGGACGGATGGGCGCTGGCGCTGAAGCGCCAGAAGCGCGTCATCCGCTTCGACCTGCCGGGTTTCGGCCTGACCGGCCCGTTCGCAGGCGAGTACACGCCCGACGACTACCGCGGCGACGCCTACGCCCGCTTCGTGCTCGACGTGATGGACACGCTCAAGCTGCAGCGTGCCGTGCTGGCCGGCAATTCGCTGGGCGGCGAAATCGCCTGGCGCACCGCGACGCTGGCGCCCGAGCGCGTCACCCGGCTCGTGCTGGTGGACGCCACCGGGCTGGATTTCACGCCGGATTCGGTGCCGCTGGGCTTCGTGCTGGCGCGCTTGCCGGTGTTCAGCACCCTCAGCGAGAGCATTCTTCCGCGCGAGGTGGTGGCCGCCAGCCTCGTCAGCGTCTATGGCGACCCGGCCAAGGTGACGCCGGAACTCGTCGACCGCTACTACCAGCTCACCCTGCGCGAAGGCAACCGCCGCGCCCTGAACCTGCGGCTGCGCCAGCTCGAACCCGGCGCCGCGGCCGACCGCCTGGCACAACTGAAGCAGCCCACGCTCATCCTCTGGGGCGGGCGCGACCGGCTCGTGCCGCCCGCGGTGGGCGAGGAACTGCAGCGCCGCATCGCCGGCAGCCGGCGCGAGGTCTTCGCAACCCTGGGCCATGTCCCGCACGAAGAAGACCCGGCCGCGACCGTGCGCCCCGTGCAGGACTTCCTGGGGCTGCCGACCCCGCCGTGATCGGATCCGGCTTCGCTTCCGTCGGCGACCCGCCAGCCTGAGGCCAGCAGGGTGGGCGCCGGCTGAGTACACTTCGCGCCCCTCGCAGCAAGCGCACCATGGCCGGCATTCACATCACCGACATCGAAGCCGCCATCAACTGGTGGCGCGAACGTTCACCGTCGCCCGACGGCATTACCGCCTGCGCCGAGGTGCTGGCGCTGGCCGAGGTGTACGCGCTGATGGTGTACTACCGCGAGCCGCTGTGCGACGAGGCCACCATGCCGAAGAAGAGCCAGGACGCCTGGCTGGCCTGGTATGCCAGCACCCCCGACGCGCCCTGCATCGCGATCTGCAGCACCAGCCAGGGCGACCCGCTGTGCAAGGGCTGTGGCCGCAGCTTCGACGAGGTGCAGCACTGGCCAGGCTTCACGCCCGGCGAAAAACGTGCGGTGTGGCGCCGCATCACGATGGAAGGCACGTCCTGGCGCTTCAACCGCTACGCCGAGCGTGCGCTGGAAGCCGCGTCCAGTGCGTCCACCGCCGCCGCCCCTGCGGCGGGTCCTTCGTCCGACGCGGACAAGGCGCGGCCTTGAGCCGCGGGCTCGCCCACAGCGTCGGCCGCATCGCCCCGCTGGCCTGGCCGGTGCTGATCGGCCAGCTGGCGGTGCTGGGTTTCGCCACCGTCGACGTCGTGATGGTCGCGCGCTTTGCCGCAGCCGACCTGGCGGCCCTGGCGGTGGGTGGCGCGGCCTACATCACCGTCTTCATCGGCTTCATGGGCGTGGTGCTGGCGGTGGGGCCGATCGCCGGCCAGCTGTTCGGCGCGGGCCGGCACGCCCAGGCCGGATGCCAGGTGCACCAGGCGGTGTGGGTGGCGCTGGGCATGAGCATGCTGGGCAGCACGCTGCTGGCCTTCCCCGCCCCCTTCCTGGCGCTGGCCCAGGCCACGCCCGAGGTCGGAGAGAAAGTGCGGGGCTACCTGCTGGCCCTGGCCTGCTCGCTGCCGGCCTCGCTGCTGTTTGCGGTGTTCCGGGGCTTCAACAACGCCGTGTCGCGGCCGAAGGCGGTGATGCTGCTGCAGCTGGGCGGGCTGGCCTTGAAGCTGCCGCTGACCTACGCCCTGGTGTTCGGCTTGCCTGCTCTGGGCGTGCCGTCGCTCGGCGTGCTGGGCTGCGGCATCGCCACCGCCATCGCCATGTGGGCGCAGCTGCTGGTGGCCTGGGTGATCCTGCAGCGCGACCCGTTCTATGCGCCGTTCCAGATCATCGGCCGCGGGCTCGACGCCCCCAGCCGGCCGGCCTTGCTGGCACAGCTGAAACTCGGCATCCCGATGGGCGCGGCGATCCTGATCGAGGTGACGGGCTTCGCCTTCATGGCGCTGTTCATCGCGCGCATCGGCACGACCGAGGTCGCCGGGCACCAGGTGGCGATCAACCTCGTGTCGCTGCTGTTCATGGTGCCCATCGCCATCGGTAACGCCAGCGGCACGCTCGTGGCCCAGCGCATCGGTGCGTCCGACCCCGACGACGCCCGCCAGCTCGCCTGGCACAGCCTGGCGCTGGGCGTGGCCGTGGCCGCAGTGATGGGTTGCGTCGTGTACCTGGGGCGCGAGCGGGTGGTGGGCCTTTACACCGGCGACGCGGTGGTCGTGGCGGCCACGCTGCCGCTCATCACCTGGCTGGTCATCTTCCACCTGGCCGACGCGGTGCAGGCCATCACCGCGGCCGTGCTGCGCGCCTACCGCATCGCCACGGTGCCGGTGCTGATCTACGTGGCTGCGCTCTGGGGCGTGGGGCTGGGCGGCGGCTATCTGCTGGCCTTCAATGTCAGCGGCACGGTGCCGCCGGCCATGCAGGGGGCGCCCGGTTACTGGGTCGCGGCCACCGCCGGGCTGGTGGTGGCGGCGGCGCTGCTGACCGTCTTCATGGCCTGGGTGCTGCGCCGGATGGCGCCCGTGGTGCAGCCAGCGCCCCCGCGACAACCCGCCGTCTAGCCGCGGCAGGCCATGGCCTGCGGCCGGCGAGCTCAGCGCGCCAGTGGCAACTGCAGCTCGAAACAACTGCCGCCGCCCTCGCGGGCCAGGCAGCGCACACTGCCGCCATGGCGGGTGGCGATCTGGCGCACCAGGGCCAGGCCCAGGCCGACGCCGCCGTCGCGCTCGGCCTGCCCGGGCAGGCGGAAGAAGGCCTCGAAGATGCGCTCGCGAAACGCCTCGGGCACGCCCGGGCCGCGGTCGCACACCTTCACCACCAGGTCGCTGCCCGCGCCTGCCCCGGCCAGGGCCACGTCGACCTCGATCTCGCTGCCGCCGTAGCGGCGCGCGTTTTCCAGCAGGTTGCGCACGGCGCGGCGCAGCAGCCGTTCGTCGCCGCTGACCTGCTGCCTCGACGCCGCTTCGTCGGCCGCCACGACGGCACCCACGCGCGAAGCCTCCTCAGCCACGACGGCGAGCAGTGCCACCGCGTCCTGGCGGTCGAGCTGTGCGGCGGCGTCCAGGCGGCTGGCCAGCAGCACTTCCTCGACGAGCGCGTCGAGCTCGGCGATGTTGGTGTCGATCTCGCGCTTGAGCCGCGTGCGCTGGGCCTCGGGCGCTTCTTCCATCAGCGACACCGCCATCTTCAGGCGTGCCAGCGGGCTGCGCAGTTCGTGGCTGGCATTGGCCAGCAGGCTCTGGTGCGAACGCAGCAGCGCCTCGATGCGACCGGCGGCCCGGTTGAAGCTGGCGCCCACCGCGGCGACCTCGTCACCACCGTCCTCGGCCACACGCTGATGCAGTGCGCCGGCACCGAAGGCCTCCACACCCTGCTTCAGCGATTCCAGGCGCCGGGTGAGCCTGCGCACCACCGGGAACGCCCCCGCCGCCACCGCCATCAGCAGCACGACCAGCAGCGCCGCCAGCCCGACGCCATCGGGCAGCGCGCGGATGCCGAACCAGGGCACGCGGAAATCGGGCGGGGGCGGTCCGCCGTCCCGCGCGCCAGCGCCCCCTGGGCCACCCGCCATGGACCGCGCGGCGCGGAAAGCACCGGGTCGCGTCACCCACAGCGTGCGACCGTCGTCGAGCTTGATGGCCATCAGGCGGCCGACGGCACCCGGGCCGTCCAGGTCGCGGCGCAGGAACGACGCGCTCGCGGCCACGCGCCGGCCCGCGACGTCGTCCAGCGCCATCGGCACGCGCAGCCGCTGCGACCAGTCGTTCAAGGCTTCGGCTTGTTCGCTGGCACTGGCCTCGGCCGGCGGCAGCGAGCGTTGCAGCAGGTCGGCCCAGGCCGACATGCGCTCGCGCACCACGGTCTCGGTCTGCACGCGCTGTTCGTCCAGGTGGCGCTGCACCAGCCAGCCCGAGACCGCGGCAAACAGCGCCAGCGCCAGCACCACCGTGAGGTAGATGCGCAGATACAGCGACTTCAAGTCAGACCTCGCCGTCGCGGGTGTCCTGGCTGTCCTGCTTGCGCGCGAACACATAGCCGGCGCCACGCACCGTGAGCACGCGGCGCGGCGCCTTGGGGTCGTCTTCGATGACGGCGCGGATGCGCGAGATGTGCACGTCGATGCTGCGGTCGAAGGCCTCCAGCGGATGGCCTTTCAGCGCGTCCATGATGTGGTCGCGCGACAGCACCCGGCCCGGGCTCTGGGCCAGCACGGTGAGCAGGTCGAACTGGTGGCTGGTGAGGTCGCAGGGGCCGCCGTCCAGCCGGGCCTGGCGCGCGCCGAGGTCGATTTCGAGGCGTCCGAACACGAGCACGTCGTCGGCCTGCGGCTCGGGCAGCGAGCGCCGCAGCAGCGCCTTCACGCGGGCCAGCAGTTCCCGGGGCTCGAACGGCTTCGGCAGGTAGTCGTCGGCACCGAGCTCCAGGCCGACGATGCGGTCGGTGGGTTCGCCGCGCGCCGTCAGCATCAGCAGCGGCAGGCGCCGCGTGCGCGGGCTGGCCCGCAGTTCGCGCGTCATGTCCAGGCCGTCGCCGTCGGGCAGCATCAGGTCGAGCAGCAGGGCGTCGTAGGCCGCGTTGCGCAACCGGTCCCGGCCCTGGGCCAGGGTGCCGGCGGTGTCGACCTCGAAGCCGTTGCGACGCAGGTAGTCGCCCACCATCTCGGTGAGGCGGGCATCGTCGTCGATCAGGAGCAGTCGGCTGGTCACGGCTTCGAGGGGCGCGGCAGGCGGGATCAGCGCCCTGTGGCGCCCGCGCCCGACTGGCGTTCCATCCTGGCCTTGCGCTGCTGCATGCGTTCGGCGATCTGCTGGCGCTGCTCGGGACTGAGCACGCGGCTGACGTCGAGCATCGCCTGCAGCATGCGCTTGCTCGCCACTTCCTGCTGCGCCTGCAGCTGAACGCGCAAGGCCTCGGCCGCGCGGGCGTCGACGGTGGGCTGGCTGAACAGGGCCATGCCCTGCTCGCGCAGCGTCCGGGTTTGCACGCGCTGGCCACGAAGTTCTTCGCGTGCCGCGGTCATGATCTGCTGGATCTGGGCACGTTGCTCGGCCGTCGCATTGACGCTGTCGAGCATGCGCTCCATGTGGCGCGGGCTGCCCATGCTGTAGCCGCCGCCGTGGCCGCCGTGGCCGCCAGGCGCGGCCTGGGCGGTCTGCAGGCCGGCGGCGCCGAAGGCGAGCAGGCTGGTGAGGGCCAGCACCCGCAGGGGTTGGGTCAGAAAGGTGTTCAGCGCGGTCTTCATCGGGTGTTCCAGTGTGGGTTGTCGATGAAAGGATGCTGACTGCAGGGCGTAACGCCGTTGTGGGGGCCGCGTAAAGATCTGTGGGAATGCTTCAAGGGGCAGGCGTCGTTGGCACTTCCGTTTCGACGCGCAGGAGTCGCCGCTGGAGCGCGAAGTTCGGGTTGCTGCTGCCCAGGTCCAGCCGCAGCAGCAGGCCGCTGGCCCGGTCGACGACCATGGCACCGCGAACCGTGGTGTAGGTGCGACCGCGCGGCGCGTCGCCGAAGAGTTCGATGACCGCCGCGTCGAAGCGCCGGCTGCCGACCAGTTGCGAGCCCACCGCCACGACCTGGCCGCGCATGCGGGCGCGTTCGAGCAGTTCACCCGCGACCTGGATGTCCCCGGCCAGCACCTGCCCGAGCTCGAGCCCGCTGCGCAGCAGGCGCGGCCACTGCAGCGAGCCGGGCGGCGCCACGACGACGTTGCCAGCGGTGTCCTGCTGCCACAGGCCGGCGCGACCGGTGGCCAGCTTCAAATCGAAGTCGGCCTGGTTGCGGCGCAGCTGCACCAGCGTCAAGGTCCATTCGGTGGCGGCCTGGCGCGGGCTGGCTCGGTCTTCGAAGACCATGCGGTCGCCAGGCACCAGCGGGAAGCTGGCAGCCCGTGCAGCCGTGACGATGCTGCCCGACGGCGGGCAGTCCTTGGCCTGGGCCGCCGTGAGCAGGGCTTCGTCGCGGCCCTTCAGCCGGCCCAGCTCTGCGGCTTCGGGCCCGGCAGGGCGCATGGCCAGCAGGGCGGGCCAGAACAGCGTCACGCCCAGGCTCAGCGCGAGGATGTTGTTGCCCGCGTGTTCATCGACCGCATAGGCCACGTCGGTGGCACGCTGACGCACTGCGTCGAGTTCGTCGTCGATGCGGCCACAGGACCAGAGCGCAAAGTCGGCCGGGTTCGCCGCCACCGGCCGGATGTCGCCTGAACGGCTGGCGCAGCCCGACAGGCCCAGCGCCAGTGCCAGACTGCCAACCCAGATGCGGAGCGTGCGCGAATTCATGCCGGCTGCGATTGTGCCCCCGGCCGTGGCGGGCCGGACGGCCATGGCGGCCGGCTCAGCCGGCGGGCGCCACGCGGGCGTCGTCGCCGTGGATGTGCAGCGCCTGGAGAAAGCGCGACACCATGTTGTAGGCCGCAACCGTGCCGACCAGCTCCACGACTTCGCGCTCGCCCAGCAAGGCGCGCAGGCCGGCGATCTGGGCCGCGCCGACGTGGATGTCGCGGGTCATGGTGTCGGCCAGCGCCAGCGCCGCCTGCTGCAGCGGACTGAAGGCGTCGCCAGCCGCGCGCCAGTCCGGCAGGGCGGCCAGCTGGGCGGGCACCAGGCCTTCGCGCAGCGCGATGGGGGCGTGCTGCTCGGCTTCGTAGGGCGCGCCGTTCAGATGGGCGATCTGCATGATGACGAGTTCGCGCAGTGCGCCGTGCAGCTGCAGCTTCTGCCGCACCTGCGTCATGTGGTGCAGCCAGCCTTCGGCCAGGGGCGGGCTGTGCAGCAGCATCTGGTAGAGGTGCAGCACGCTGCCGCGCTCGGCCACGATGCGCTGCACCAGGGGCTGGATGTCGGGGGCCGACAGGTCGGCGTAAGGAAGATGGGCCATGGCTCGGGGCGAACTTCGATGTGAGACGCGGGACGACAGGTTCAGACGATGAGTTCCGGGTCGATCTCCCGCATCCGGTGGTCGACGTAGTAACCGCCGAATTCGGTGTACTGCAGGAAACCGCGGCGACATTGCGGGCAGCGCCAGACCTCGCAGCGGTTGTAGGGAAACGCGGCCAGGGCCACCGGCGCGCGCGCCGACCAGTAGCCGCTGCCGTCGGCGTGCACTTCGGTGAGCGTCGGCTCGTCGATCGCCGGGTCGCGCAGCGTGCCCACGGCCTCGAGCCGTGGCGCCTGCACGGGTGCCGTCACCGATTCCCAGCCGGGGCAGCGCAGGTTGGCGCAGTGCGCGCAGCCCGCGCCCGCCGGTGCCAGTGCAGCACGCAGCGCGGCCGCGTCCAGCAAGGCCAGCGCCGCCATTCAATCGGCCTTGATGCCGTTGTCTTTCACCACCTTGGCCCAGGTGTCGATCTGGCGTTCCACGAAAGCCTGCGCCGCTGCCGGCGTGCCGATGTTGACGCTGATGCCCTGTGCCGCCAGCTTGCTGGCGACCTCGGGCTGTTGCAGCACCTTGTTGATCTCGGCGTTCATGCGCTGGACGATGTCCGGCGGCGTCTTCGCCGGGGCCAGCACGGCCCACCAGGCCGGGGCATCGAAGCCCTGGAACCCCAGTTCCGCCAGCGTCGGCACATCGGGCAGGCTGGCCGCGCGCTGGCTGGTGGTGACGGCCAGCGCGCGGATACGCTTGCTGTCGATGTGCGGCCGGGCCACGAACACCGAGCCGATGGACAGCGGCACGTGGCCGGCGATGGCGTCCTGCATGAGCGGGCCGCCGCCGCGGTAGGGCACGTGCACCAGGTCCATGCCGCCGCTCTTGGCCATCAGCGTCATGGCCAGGTGGCCCAGGCTGCCGTTGCCGATGGTGCCGTAGGTCAGGCTCTTGCCGCCCTTGGTGTCGGCCACGACCTGCTTGAAGTCCTGGTAGGGCAGGCCGGCGTGCGCGCTGATGACCATGGCCGAGGTGCCGAGCATCGACACCGTGGCGAGGTCCTTGCGGGTGTCGAAGGCGATGCCGGGTTGCAGCGAGGGGTTCACGCCGTGGGTGTCGAAGACGACGGCGAAGGTGTAGCCGTCGGCCGCGGCGCGCGCCACCTCGCCGGTGCCGATGGCGCCCGAGGCGCCACCCTTGTTCTCGACGATCACCGTCTGCCCCAGGCTCTGCTGCAGGGCGGTGGCCAGCACCCGGGCCACCTGGTCGACTGAGCCGCCCGGCGGGAACACGGCAACCAGCCGCACCGGCTGCTTGCCCGGCCAGGCCTGGGCCTGGGCGGGTGCGCTGGCTGCAAGCGCCAGGCTCATGCCGGCGACGAGCATCAGCCGGCGGGACAGGGTGGCCTGCGGACGAGCGCAGCGGGTGGTCGAAAGCTCGGAAGAATGGGTCATGTCGGTGGGGGTCCGGGGCGATGTCGGTCGGGTGTCACGGCAGGTGGGCTGAACGGGCGATGGCCCGAGTGCCCGAGTGCCCGAGTGCCCGAGTTTGCCGCCAGGCCTGGGACAGGGCGCTGCGGGAACCCCGCACAGGGTCAGCCCGCATAGGCCGTCATCAGGCGCCGCGGCGAGAGCAGCCATGCAGCCGACCGGGAGGGCGCAAACGACCGGCACGCACCGCGCTCGGGTCCGCGTCCGCGTCCGGGACCCGAGTGTTGTCAAAAGGCAAACTGCGACCTGACCTTGCATCGCCGGATGCGCAAGAATCCCAGATGCGCTTGGCGGCATGCATGCCAGGTTTCGTCGGGTTCCGGCTCGTCGGCCAGGCATCTCGTGCCTCCGCCGCTTTTTTTCAGCAGTCCCACTCCAGCGTAGATCCCAAAGGACAGGAATCGTGGCCACTACTTCCAGCAAGGCGCGGAAGACACCCCAGCGGGCCAAGAAGTCGGCACCCAAGACCCCGAGCACCGGCAGCCGGTCGGGTGCCGCGAAGCGGGCCTCCCGGGCCTCCCGGGCCGCCACCAATCACGCCATCGCCACGGAGCTTGCACCTGCCGTGGCCATTGCGCTGCTCGACAAGACCGAACAGTCGCCGGGCGATGCAGCCCCCTCGCTGGAATGCCTGGCCGCAGGCGCCTCGGCCTCGGCCACCGACGGCAAGATCCGGGTCCAGCTGATGTTCGAAAACGGCGCCGTGCTGCCGGTCGAAATGAGCGAAGCCGCCGGGGCGGCACTGTCGAAGGGCCTGGCTGCAGAGCTGCCGAAGAAGTAGCGCTGTCCCGCCTGTCGGCCACGTCCTACAGCGCAATTCGCTTGTAGACACGACATCACGCGCGTCATCATCGGCCGCGCCCGAGCTCGACGCCAGGAGCCCTATGCGCCTTTCTGTTTTCATCGCAAGCAATCTCGAAGCCATCATGGCCGACTGGGTGGCCTTCGCACGAAAGCAGCAGCCTGCGGCCGCGTCGATGGACGAAAACGCGCTGCGCGATCACGGCAAGCTGATTCTCGAAGAGATCGTGGCCGACATGAGCAGCCCTCAAGGCGAAGGCGAGCGACAGGCGAAGTCGGAAGGCAACAGCAACGCAACTTCCGAACACGAGCAGCAACCCTCGCGCAGCCATGCCCGCCAACGCGAACAGCAAGGCTTCCGCATCGAGCAGCTGGTGGCCGAGTACCGGGCACTGCGAGCCACGGTGCTTCGGCTCTGGGCTGCAACGCCGGGTGGCGCCCAGACCGAGGACCTGGAAGAAGTCACCCGCTTCAACGAGGCCGTGGACCAGGCCATCGCTGAATCGGTGGAGGTGTTCGTAGGCGAGGTCGACAAGGCACGAGAACTCTTCCTCGGGGTGCTGAGCCACGACCTGCGCGGTCCGCTGAGTGCGATATCTGCGTCTGCTGCGCTGCTGGCCCGCGGTGCGCCTCAAGACGCGCGTTCTGTCGATGTGCTGTTCCGCAGCGTGGCCCACATGACGGCGTTGCTCGACGACCTGCGCATCTACACCCGCCAGCGCCTGGGTGCTGGCTTCTCGATCACGGCCGAGCCCTTGCGGCTGGACCGATTCGTGCGCGACACCCTCGACGAGATCGACGCCATCAAGACCGGCCGCATGCTGCAGATGGAAACCCTGGGCGACATGCAAGGCCGATGGGATCCACGACGGCTGCACCAGGCGCTGTCCAACCTGGTCTTCAACGCGGTGAAGTACGGCGTCGCGAGTTCACCCATCCGGGTCGCCCTGGACGGCCGGCAGGCCGACGAAGTGGTGCTGTCGGTGCACAACCAGGGCGTCGTCATTCCAGACGACATGCTCGAACGCATCTTCGACCCGCTGGTGCGTGCCACGGCCCAGGGCGGACGCAGCGATGCCCCGCCGGCCGGGGCCAACCTCGGCCTGGGCTTGTACGTGGTGCGCGAGATCGCCTCGGCGCATGGGGGAAGCGTGGAGGTTTCCTCCGACGACTCCGGAACGCGCTTCGAACTGAAGCTTCCCCGGGTTTCGAGGCCGGCCGGCCCGACGGGGCCGCCAGCCCCTGGCCTATAGCGGGGTTGAACTGGTCACGCTGCAGTCGCGCCCTGCCCGCTTGGCCTCGTACAGCGCAATGTCGGCCCGCTTGATGACGTCGGGCAGCAGTTCTCCCGCGGCGGCCTGGGCCAGTCCAGCAGAAAACGTGTAAGCCACGTCGGTGTGCGGCTCCAGTGTCCGGTGGACACGGTCGAGCACGTTTTCGGCGTCGACAAGCTGAGTTCCTGGCATGAGCAGCAGGAACTCCTCGCCGCCGATGCGTCCGAGCATGTGGCCGGGCCGAACCTTGCCGCGCACGTGGGTGCAGAAGGCGCGAAGCACGGCGTCGCCTGCGGGATGGCCGTGCAGATCGTTGATGGCCTTGAAGTGATCCAGATCGAGGATCGCCAGGCTGAGAGGCTGCGCTTCCCGGCGCCGATCGCTCAGGGTCGTCGCGCCCAGCTGCATGATGTGGCGTCGGTTCCAGACGCCCGTCAGTTCATCGGTATGCGCTTCGTGAACAGCCTGACCATGGGCTTCGCGCAGGGCCTGCGCCATCAGCTCGTTCAGCCCGAGAAGACGCTCGAGCTCGACGTTGCGTTCAGAAAGCAGCTGGCGCTGCTGATACAGCTCGACGAACACCTTCACCTTGCTCTCGAGCACGCGCGGATGCACCGGCTTGATCAGGAAATCGACCGCCCCGGCTTCGTAGCCCTGGAAGGTGCGGGACAAGGCCGCGGCGTCGCCCGTCATGAAGATGATGGGAACGTGAACGGTGCACGCACTCGACCGCATTCGTTCGGCCAGTTCAATGCCGTCCACACCGGGCATCTGCACGTCCAGCAGCGCCAGCGCGACCTCGTGTTGAGCCAGGAGCTCCACGGCCTGGGCCGCCGATGCGGCGGTCAGCACCTGGAGGCTGGGTCGCGCCAGCAGTCCCTGCATCAAGAGCAGATTCTCTTCGAGGTCATCCACAACCAGGACCTTGGCCGCGTACAGCCTGGGGGCATCGGCCATCGAGGACTCAGACCCTTCGCGCTAGGACGGTTGCGGCGTTCACGGAGAACGCCGGGCAATCCGCGTTCCCGCCCGTGGGCTGGTGGGTCGCTGAGAGGGTGGTGCCCGGAACGGGACTCGAACCCGTATGCCTTGTTCAAGGGCGGCGGATTTTAAGTCCGCTGCGTCTACCGATTTCGCCATCCGGGCGGCGCAAAGCATCAGGCCCCGTGCATGGGATGCGCGGGGCCTGGTGGCAGATCTGGAGGCGCGATCCGGAGTCGAACCGGACTAGACGGATTTGCAATCCGTTGCATAACCGCTTTGCTATCGCGCCGTTGGGTTCGGCTGCCTGCAGTGTCCCACAAGCGTCCCGTCGGACATGAAAAAGGGAAGCAAGTGCTTCCCTTTTCCTTCAGAACTGGAGCGGGAGAAGAGTCTCGAACTCTCGACCACAACCTTGGCAAGGTTGCGCTCTACCAACTGAGCTACTCCCGCATCGTCCAGCGCATTGCTGCGCTGTCGAGCCCATGACTATACCAGCACTCGTCTGTCAAAAGCAAGCGTGGCCCACTTCCACCTCAATGAGGCAGACCATCAGCCGCGACCGGAGCCGCCGGCGCGGCCGGCTTGGCAGCTTCGGTGGGAACGGCAGCGGCCTCGTCCTCGGGCAGCGGCGTGGGCATGCGCTCCAACGCGATCTCGAGCACCTGATCGATCCATTTCACCGGCACGATCTCGAGGTTGTTCTTCGCGTTCTCGGGGATGTCCTGAAGGTCTTTCACGTTCTCTTCGGGAATCAGCACGGTCTTCACACCCCCCCGGTGTGCCGCCAGCAGCTTTTCCTTCAAGCCGCCGATGCCGGTGACCTCACCACGCAGGGTGATCTCGCCCGTCATGGCCACGTCGGCGCGCACCGGAATCCCCAACAGCGCAGAAACAAAGGCCGTGGTCATGGCCGCGCCAGCACTCGGCCCGTCCTTGGGCGTCGCGCCGTCGGGCACGTGGATGTGGATGTCGCGCTTCTCGAACAACTCGTCCTTGATGCCCAGCCGGCGGGACCGTGAACGCACCACCGTGCGTGCGGCCTCCACCGATTCCTTCATCACATCGCCGAGCGAACCGGTGCGGGTGATGTTGCCCTTGCCGGGCATCACGGCGGCCTCGATGGTCAGCAGGTCGCCGCCCACCTCCGTCCAGGCCAGGCCCACGACCTGTCCGATCTGGTTCTTCTTCTCGGTCCGGCCGAAGTCGAACTTGCGCACTCCCAGGAAGTCGTTCAGGTTCTCAGCGGTCACGGTGACGAGACCCGTGTATTTCTTCAGCTGGATGCCCTTGACGACCTTGCGGCAAATCTTGCCGATCTCGCGCTCGAGCGAACGCACTCCGGCTTCCCGCGTGTAGTAGCGAAGGATGGCGCGGATGGCGTCTTCGGTGACCAGCATCTCGTGGTCGTGCACGCCGTTGTTCTTCTGCTGCTTGGGCAGAAGGTAACGCTGAGCGATGTTGAGCTTCTCGTCTTCGGTGTAGCCGGCCAGGCGAATCACTTCCATCCGGTCCAGCAGGGCCGGCGGGATGTTCATGCTGTTGGACGTTGCCACGAACATCACGTCCGACAGGTCGAAATCGACCTCGACGTAGTGGTCGCTGAAAGTGTGGTTCTGCTCGGGGTCCAGCACCTCCAGCAATGCCGAGGACGGGTCGCCGCGGAAGTCCATGCCGAGCTTGTCGATCTCGTCCAGCAGGAACAGCGGATTGCGCACGCCCACCTTGCTCAGGCTTTGCAGCACCTTGCCGGGCATGCTGCCGATGTAGGTGCGGCGGTGACCGCGGATCTCGGCCTCGTCGCGCATGCCGCCCAGCGCCATGCGAACGAACTTGCGGCCGGTGGCGCGCGCCACGCTCTGGCCCAGGCTGGTCTTGCCGACGCCCGGGGGGCCCACCAAACACAGGATGGGCGCCTTGACCTTGTCCACGCGCTGTTGCACGGCAAGATATTCGAGGATGCGGTCCTTGACCTTCTCCAGACCGAAGTGGTCTTCGTTCAGCACCGTCTCGGCATTGCCCAGGTCGTGCTTGATCTTGGTCTTCTTGGCCCAGGGCAGATTGATCAGGGTGTCGATGAAGTTGCGCACCACGGTGGCTTCAGCGCTCATCGGGCTCATCAGCTTGAGCTTCTTCAGCTCGCTGTCGGCCTTCTTGCGCGCTTCCTTGCTCATCTTGGCCGCGGCGATCTTCTTCTCGAGTTCCTCGAGATCGGCGCCCTCTTCCCCGTCGCCCAGTTCCTTCTGGATGGCCTTGACCTGCTCGTTCAGGTAGTACTCGCGCTGGCTCTTTTCCATCTGCCGCTTGACGCGGCCGCGGATGCGCTTTTCCACCTGCAGGATGTCGACTTCATGCTCCAGCAGTTCCAGCAGCTTCTCGAGCCGCTTGGCCACGCTGAACAGGTCGAGCACGCTCTGCTTGGCTTCCAGCTTCAGCGGCAGGTGCGCAGCGATGGTGTCGGCCAGGCGGCCCGGGTCGTCGATGCCGGCGATGCTGGTCAGAATCTCTGGCGGGATCTTCTTGTTCAGCTTGACGTACTGGTCGAACTGTTGCGTCACGGCACGACGCAACGCCTCGATCTCCGGCGTGGCTTCGGTGCCGGGGGCGACCGGCACCACTTCACCGATGAAGTGCTCTTCGGCGTCGGTGATGCTGACGGTGGTGGCGCGCTGGATGCCCTCCACCAGCACCTTAACGGTGCCGTCGGGCAGCTTCAGCATCTGCAGGATCGAGCTGACGCAGCCGATCTCGAACATGTCGTCGGCCTTGGGCTCGTCCTTGCCTGCGGCTTTCTGCGCCACCAGCATGATCTGGCGGCCGCTTTCCATGGCGGCCTCCAGCGCCTTGATCGACTTCGGCCGGCCCACGAACAGCGGGATGACCATGTGCGGGAACACGACCACGTCGCGCAGCGGCAGCAGCGGCAGGGTGATCGGGTCGGATGGGAGGATCGGATGTCCGGACATTGTGAGACCTCTCTTTCTCGAACCCAGTTGGGGCCCGAGTTCAGGAATGCAAGGAAGAGCAGCCTCGGGTCAAGCGGGGGGCTTGACGGTCGGCCAGCACCCTCAGGCGCTGGCCTTTTGCTCGCGGTACACCAGCAGAGGCTTGGTACCGTCTTCGATGATGTGCTCGTCGATCACGACCTTGGCCACGCCCTCCAGCGTGGGCAGGTCGTACATGGTATCGACGAGCGACTGCTCCATGATGGAACGCAGGCCGCGGGCGCCGGTCTTGCGCGCCAGGGCCTTGCGGGCGATAGCCAGCAGGGCGGAAGGCCGGATCTCCAGTTCCACGCCGTCCATCAGGAACAGGCGCTGGTACTGCTTGACCAGAGCGTTCTTTGGCTCGGTCAGGATCTGGATCATCGCGTCTTCGGTCAGCTCGCCCAGGGTGGCGACCACCGGCAGGCGGCCGACCAGTTCCGGGATCAGGCCGAACTTGATCAGGTCTTCGGGTTCGACGAAGCGGAACACATCGGCGGCGCGCTTCTCGGTCTTGCTGTGCACGCTGGCGCCGAAACCGATGCCGGATTTCTCGGTGCGGTTCGCGATGACCTTCTCGAGCCCGTCGAACGCGCCGCCGCAGATGAACAGGATGTTCGTCGTGTCGATCTGCAGGAAGTCCTGGTTCGGATGCTTGCGCCCGCCTTGCGGGGGCACGCTGGCCATGGTGCCTTCCACCAGCTTCAGCAAGGCCTGCTGCACGCCTTCGCCCGACACGTCGCGCGTGATGCTGGGGTTGTCGGCCTTGCGGCTGATCTTGTCGATCTCGTCGATGTAGACGATGCCGCGCTGGGCGCGTTCGACGTCGTAGTTGCAGTTCTGCAGCAGCTTCTGGATGATGTTCTCGACGTCCTCACCCACGTAGCCGGCCTCGGTCAGGGTGGTGGCGTCGGCAATCACGAAGGGCACGTTCAAGAGCCGCGCCAGCGTCTGCGCGAGCAGGGTCTTGCCACTGCCCGTGGGTCCGATCAGCAGGATGTTGCTCTTGGTGAGCTCGACTTCGTCCTTGCTGCCGCCCATGTGCTTCAGACGCTTGTAGTGGTTGTAGACCGCCACCGACAGCGTGCGCTTGGCCACTTCCTGGCCGATCACGTACTGGTCGAGACTGCCCTTGATCTCGCTGGGTACCGGCAGGTCGGATTTGGCGGTCTTGCCTGCCGCGGTTTCGGCCGGAACTTCATCGCGGATGATGTCGTTGCACAGCTCGATGCACTCATCGCAGATGAACACGGACGGCCCGGCGATCAGCTTCTTCACCTCGTGCTGGCTCTTGCCGCAGAAGCTGCAGTACAGAACCTTCTCGGCGGAAGCGCCCTTCTTGTCGGCCATGTCAGTGTGAGCGGGGGGAGTTGCGCAGATGCTGCGGACGATGATAGATCAAAGGCCCAGGACCTCGCTGGGAGGAACTGGGCCCCGAAGTCGGCACGCTTTGCGGCTTGCTCAGCCCGGGCGCTTGTCGAGAACCTGGTCGATCAGGCCGTAGTCGCGAGCTTCCGTGGGGTTCATCCACAGGTCGCGCTCCATGTCGGCGGCGATGCGCTCCACCGGCTGGCCGGTGCGGTCGGCGTAGATGCGGTTGAGCTGCTCGCGGGTCTTGATGATCTCGCGGGCCTGGATCTCGATGTCGCTGGCCTGGCCCTGCGCGCCGCCACTGGGCTGGTGGATCATGACGCGCGAATTCGGCAGCGCCGCACGCTTGCCCTTGGCCCCGGCCATCAGCAGGAAACTGCCCATGCTGGCGGCCATGCCCATGCACAGCGTGGACACGTCGGGCTTGATGAACTGCATGGTGTCGAAGATGGACAGGCCGGCGCTGACGCTGCCGCCCGGGCTGTTGATGTAGAGGAAGATGTCCTTGTCAGGATTTTCGCTCTCCAGGAACAGCATCTGGGCCACGACGAGGTTGGCCGTGCCGTCGTTGACCGGGCCCACCAGGAAGATGATGCGTTCACGCAGCAGCCGGCTGTAGATGTCGTAGGCACGCTCACCGCGGCCAGACTGCTCGATGACCATGGGCACGAGGCCCAGGCCCACGGTGTCTTGAACGCTCATACTCGATTTCCTCAGGAAGCAGTCATCAATTCATCGAACGGTAGCACCTTGTCGGTCACCTTCGCGCGCGACAGGACGAACTCGGCGACGTTGTTCTCGATCACGACGGCTTCGACCTCGGCCATGCGCTGACGGTCGCCCAGGTACCAGCGCATCACCTCGGATGGCTTCTCGTAGCTCTGCGACATTTCCTCGATGTGCGCCTGCAGCTGCTCGGGCTTGGCCTGGAGCTTATGCGTGCGCACCAGCTCGGCAACGACCAGACCCAGGCGCACGCGGCGCTCGGCCTGGGGCTGGAAGATCTCGGCCGGGATCGGCGCGGTTTCCGCGTCCTTCACGCCACGCTGCTTCAGGTCGGCGCGGGCGCCTTCGATCAGGCGGTCGGTCTCGCCGGCCACCAGGGCCTTGGGCACGTCCAGCTCGGAAGCCTGGCTCAGCGCTTCCATCACCGAAGCCTTGTTGCGGGCCAGCACGCGGAACTTCACCTCGCGCTCGAGATTCTTCTTCACGTCGGCGCGCAAGGCTTCGACGGTGCCGTCCTGGATGCCCAGTGACTTCGCGAAGGCCTCGTCCACCGTCGGCAGGTTCGCAGCCTCGATCTTCTTCACCGTGACCAGGAAATCGGCTTCCTTGCCGGCCACTTCCGCGCCTTGATAGTCGGCCGGAAACTGCAGCGGGAAGGTCTTGCTCTCGCCCAGCTTCATGCCGCGCACGGCCTGGTCGAACTGCTCGAGCATCTGGCCTTCGCCGATGACGAACTGGAAATCTTCGGCAGCGCCGCCGGCGAAGGGTTCGCCGTCGATCTTGCCCTCGAAGTCGATGCTGACCCGGTCGCCCTCGACGGCGCCTTCGTCCTTGGCGCGCAGGCCGAAGCTGCGGCGCTGCTTGCGCAGGATCTCCACCGTGCGGTCGATCGCGGCTTCCGACACTTCCGTCGACACCCGCTCGACGCTGGCCTCTGCGAGGTCCCCGATCTTCACTTCAGGATAGACCTCGAACGTCGCGTCGAAGGCCAGCTGGCCCTCGGGCGCAGCGTCCTTCTGGGTGATGCGCGGTGCACCGGCCACGCGCAGCTGCGCTTCGTTCGTGGCCTGGTTGAAGGCCTCGCCGACGCGGTCGTTGACCACTTCGTACTGCACCGAATAACCGTAACGCTGCGCCACCACCGACATGGGCACCTTGCCGGGGCGGAAGCCGTCGGCCTTGACGGTGCGGGACAGCTTCTTCAAGCGCGACTGCACATCGCCGTTGATGGTTTCGGCCGCCACGGTCAAGGTGATGCGACGTTCGAGCTTTTCGAGGGTTTCGACTTGGACGGCCATGGTGTGAGGTGGGTAGTGCTGTGGATGGGTGGGGCTGGGGCAACGCCTGTCTGGTGCGCGGGGCCGGACTCGAACCGGCACGCCCGTGAAGGCGTCAGGACCTAAACCTGGTGCGTCTACCAATTTCGCCACCCGCGCAGGTGGTTCGGTCGCTCAGCGGCGAACCTGCGAGTTTAGCGCGAGCTCACACCACCGCCGCCGCCGGCGCCTTCTTCACGCGGAACCATGCGGCATACATCGCTGGAAGTGCCAGCAGGGTGAGGGCCGTGGCGACGAGCAACCCCCCCATGATGGCCACTGCCATCGGCCCCCAGAACACGCTGCGCGACAGCGGAATCATGGCCAGCACGGCCGCCGCGGCGGTCAGCACGATGGGCCGGAAGCGGCGCACTGCAGCTTCCACCACGGCGTCCCAGGCCGGCACGCCGGCACGCCGGTCCTGTTCGATCTGATCGATCAAGATGACCGAATTGCGCATGATCATGCCCATCAGGGCGATCACGCCCAGCAGCGCCACGAACCCGAAGGGGCGGTTCAGCAGCAGCAGCGCCGCGGCCACGCCGACGATGCCCAGCGGCCCGGTCAGGAACACCAGCAGCGCGCGGCTGAAGCTCTGCAGCTGCAACATCAGCAGGGTGAAGATGATGAACAGCATGACCGGCACGCCGGCGGCAATCGAGCCCTGGCCCTTGCTGCTTTCCTCCACCGCCCCGGCAATGTCGATGCGGTAGCCCGGCGGCATCTGCGCTGCCAGTTTCTGCAGTTCGGGCCACACCCGGGCGGTCACCGTGGGGCCCTGCACGCCTTCGACCACGTCCCCCTGCACGGTGACGGCGTAGTTGCGACCCTCGCGCCAGATCACCCCCGGTTCCCAGCGCAGCTCGATCTTCGCGATCTGCGACAGCGGCACCGATCGCCCGCTGCTGGTCGGCAAGTAGGCGTTGCTCAGGTCGGTGATGGCGCGCCTTTCCTCGATCGGCTGGCGCAGCACGATGTCGATGAGCTTGTCGCCTTCGCGGAACTGGCCGATGTTCGTGCCCGACAGGATGGTCCGCGAAGCCTGGGCAATGCTCTGGCTGGAGACGCCCAATGCCCTGGCCTTGTCCTGGTCGATGTTCAGGTGCAGCACCTTGATCTGCTCGTTCCAGTTGTCGTTGACGCCCCGCATGCTCGGGTCGGCACGCAGCAGGGCCTTGGCCTGGTCGGCCCAGCCGCGAAGCTCGGCCGCGTCGCGCCCGACCACGCGGAACTGCACCGGGTAGGACACCGGCGGACCGTTCGGCAACAGCTTGACGCGGCCACGCACTTCCGGAAATTCAGTGGCCAGCAGTTCGGCCATGCGCAGGCGCAGCGCCTCGCGTTCCTTCAGGCCCTTGGGCAGCACGATCGCCTGGCTGACGTTGGCCTGCGGGAACACCTGGTCCAGCGGCAGATAGAAGCGCGGCACGCCACTGCCCACCCAGGTGGTGACGCTGGCCACCGTGGGCTCCTGCATCATGCGCGCCTCGAAACGCTTGGCCACGGCCTCGCTTTGCTGGATGGTCGAACCCTCCTGCAGCCACAGGTCGACGATCAGTTCGGGGCGGCTCGAGTCGGGGAAAAATTGCTGCTGCACCCGCCCCATGCCGACGATGCCCAGCGCGAAGCTCAGCAAGGTCAGGCCGATGGTGATCCAGCGGTGCTGCACGCACCAGTTCACGGTGGCGCGAAAGCGACGGTAGAAGGGTGAGTCGAACAGCTCGTGCTCGTGGGGCATGTCCCCGCCAGCCGTGGCCCGAATCTTCAGGAGCCGCCAACCCAGGTAAGGCACGAAATAGACGGACACCACCCACGAAATGATCAGCGCAGCCGCGGTGACGGCGAAGATGGCGAAGGTGTACTCGCCGGTCACGCTCTTGGCCAGGCCGATGGGCAGGAAGCCCGCAGCGGTGATCAGCGTGCCGGTGAGCATGGGCATGGCCACCAGTTCGTAGGTGAAGGTGGCCGCGCGCATCTTGTCGTAGCCCTCCTCGAGCTTGCGCACCATCATCTCCACAGCAATGATCGCGTCGTCGACCAGCAAGCCCAGGGCGATGATCAGGCTGCCCAGGCTGATCTTGTGCAGCCCCACGCCCCAGTAGTACATGGTCACGAAGGTGATGGCCAGCACCAGCGGGATGGTGATGCCCACCACCAGGCCGGGCCGGACGTCGATGCTGAACCTCATGGATCCGGGTTTCGAGTGCAGCCCCAGGCTGACGAAGCTGACCGCGAGCACGATCACCACCGCCTCGATCAGCACGGCCACGAATTCGCCCACGGACCGGCTCACGGCGGTGGGCTGGTCCTGAACCTGCTCGATGCCCAGGCCGACGGGCAGGTCGAGCCGGGCCTGGGCCACGGCGGCGCTCAGTCGCTCACCCAGCGCGATGATGTCGCCGCCCTTGCTCATCGAGATGCCCAGCGCCACGACCTGCTGGCCCTGGTGGCGCACCATCACCGCCGGGGGGTCGCTGTAGTCGCGGCGGATCTCGGCCAGGTCGCCCAGCCTCAAGGTGCTGGCGACACCCGTGGCCGGGTTCACGGCGCGGATGGGCAGCTGGCGCAGGGCGTCGACCGAGCTGAACTGACCCGCCACGCGCACCTGCAGGTTCTCTGCGCCGGCGTTCAGCACGCCAGCGCCCTCGACCGCGTTCTGCATGCCGATCTGCGCCAGCACCTGGTTGAAGTCCAGCCCCAGCTGAGCCAGACGCTTGTGCGAGACCTCGACGAAGATCTTTTCGGGCTGGGCGCCGAAGACCTCGACCTTGGCCACGTCGGGCACGCGCAGCAGCCGCTGCTTCACCCGGTCGGCGTAGACGCGCATGTCCTCGGGGCTGAAGCCGTCTGAGGTGATCGCCACGATGGAGCCGTAGACATCGCCGAAGTCGTCGTTGAAGACCGGGCCGAGCACACCTGCCGGCAAGGTGCTGCGCATGTCGCCGATGCGCTTGCGCACCTGATACCAGCCGTTGGCCACCTCGCCCGGCGGCGCCGAGTCCTTCAGCTGCAGGATCGTCAAGGACTCGCCGGGCTTCGTGAAGCTGCGGATGCGTTCGGCCTGGGGCACTTCCTGCAGCGTCTTCTCGATGCGGTCGGTGACCTGTTCGGCCATCTGCTGGGCGGTGGCGCCAGGCCAGAAGGCCTGCACCGTCATGTTGCGGAAGGTGAATGGCGGGTCCTCGTCCTGTCCCAGCTGGAAGTAGGCGACGCTGCCCATGACGAGCAGCACCACCATCAGGTAGCGTGTCAGCGCCGGGTGCTCCAGCGCCCAGCGGCTGATGTTGAACCGAGCGGTGCCGGCGTCGACCATGGTGCGCCTCGGCCGATCAGCGGCTGGCCGCTGCGGCAACGGCCGGCGCGGTGTAGAGCTTCACCTTCTGCCCAGGCGACAGCACATGCACGCCAGCCGTGACCACCGTCTGACCAGCGCTCAGCCCGCTGGCCACGACGACGCTGTTGGCATCGGCGCCGGCCACCACCACCGGCTGCAGCTGCACCGTCATGCGGGTGGTGTCCACCAGCCACACGACCGAGCGGCCCTGGTTCTGGAACAACGCGGACGGCGGGATCTTGGCCACCCCTTCGGCACGCGGCCCTGGCACCAGCACGGTCAGCGTCTGGCCCAGCTGCACCGAGGCCTTGCCGAGGTCGGCCTTGACGGCGAAGGTTCGGGTGGCCGGGTCGGCCGCTGCAGCCACTTCGCGCACGGTGGCTGGCGACAGCGTGCTGCCGCGCCAGGGGCGCACCTGAAGGGCGCCGGCCTGCCCTTCGAGCGCGCGGAAAGCAGCGACCTCGTCTTCCGGCACCGAGAACAGGGCGTCGCGCGGACCGTCCTGCGCCAGGCGCAACACCGGCGTGCCGGCGGCCAGCACGGCCCCGGGTTCGGCTTCGACGGCAGTCACCACGCCGGGTGCTGGCGCCAACAGCGTCGCATACCCAGCCTGGTTGCCCTGCACGCCAGCCTGGGCTCGGGCCTGTTCGAGCTGCGAATTCGCGGCAAGCAGGCTCGTTTCACGGCGCTCGAGTTCGGCGCCGCTGATGAAGCCCTGGTCCTTCAGCTCCTTGAATCGGCGCAGCTCGGCAGCCGCCAGCACCTGGCTGGCTTCGGCCGAACGCAATGCCGCGCGGGCCGCATCCTGCCCCAGCTTCAGGTCCGCGGGGTCGAGCTGCGCCAGCACCTGCCCAGCCTTGACCCGGTCGCCGAGTTCGACGCTGCGGCTCGTCATCTTCCCGCCCACGCGGAAGCCCAGTCGCAGTTCCGTGCGCGCCCGCACCTCGCCGGCGAATTCCCGCGTGAAGCCCGCGCTCTGGGCCGACACGACCAGGGTGCGCACCGCCCGCACCGGCTCCGGCGGCGGGGCTGGCCGCGAACAGGCGGCCAGGGTGGCGGCGGTCAGCACCATGAGCAGTCGGTGGGGCATCGAGGCGTGCAAAGGCTGCATTGGGGCGAATCCGAGGCAGGAATTCAGGGGGTCGATCGCTAATGACTGACCGGTCAGTAATATATGAACGTGACATCACACTGTCAATCGGACTCGAAACCCGGCGTTCGCAGGCTTGCTCGGCCAGGACGAACCGCGGCGGCCGGCAGAATCGGGCCCGTGCCTGTCGATCATTACGAAAACTTCCCCGTTGCTTCCTTCCTCTGCCCGCCGGCCCTGCGCCCGGCCGTGGTGGCCATTTACCACTTCGCCCGAACCGCGGACGACATGGCAGACGAAGGCACTGCAGACGCCGACGAGCGTCTGGCCGACCTGCAGGCCTACCGCGCCGATCTGCGGCTGATCCTGGCGGGGCAGCCGCCCAGCCGGCGCTGGCCGCAAGTCTTCGAACCGCTCGGGCTGCGGGTGGCACAGTTCCAGCTGCCATCGGCACCGCTGCACGATCTGCTCGACGCTTTCGAGCAGGACGTTCGCAACCCGGCGTATGTCGACCGGGCCGGCCTGCTCGACTACTGCCGGCGTTCGGCCAACCCGGTGGGGCGCCTGCTGTTGCACCTGTACGGCATTCAGGACGCACGCTCGCTGCAGCAGTCCGACGCCATCTGCACGGCCCTGCAGCTCATCAATTTCTGGCAGGACCTGAGCGTGGACGGACCTCGCGGCCGCTGCTATGTCACCGAAGCCGACCGTCAGGCGCACGGTGTCTCGATGGCCGACCTGTCCGCCGCGCGCGACAGCGCCGCAGCCCGCGCCTTGGTGACCACGCTGTGCAGCTGGGCCCGAAGCCTGATGGTGCAAGGCGCGCCCTTGGCCACGCGGATTCCTGGCCGGGCGGGCTGGGAACTGCGCGGGGTCGTGGCCGGTGGCCTGCGCGTGCTGGAGAAAATCGGGCAGATGGACCACGCCACACTGTCACGCCGCCCCAAGCTGTCGGCCGCTGACCTGCCCTGGCTGCTGTGGCGCGCCAGCACACTCAAGCAGCTGGCCGCATGACCCCGGAACAATACGTCCAGGACAAGGCCGCGCGCAGCGGCTCGTCTTTCTACTACGCCTTCCTGTTCCTGCCGCCGCCGCGCCGCGCGGCGATCACCGCCTTCTACGCCTTCTGCCGCGAGGTCGACGACGTCGTCGACGAGGTTGCCGACCCCAGCGTCGCAGCGGTCAAGCTGAGCTGGTGGCGCGACGAAGTGACACGCGCCTTCGACGGCCGACCCAGCCACCCCGTGCTGCAGGCGCTGATGCCGCACACCACCGAATACGGCATCACTGCCGAGCACCTCAACGCAGTCATCGAGGGCTGCTTCATCGACCTTCAGCAGACACGTTTCCTCGACTACCCCGCCCTGCAGCGCTACTGCCACCTGGTGGCCGGCGTGGTGGGGGAGGTGGCGGCCAGCATCTTCGGCCGCAGCAGCGACGCCACCGTGCAGTACGCGCACCAGCTGGGACAGGCGATGCAGCTGACGAACATCATCCGCGACGTCGGCGACGACGCGCGCCGCGGTCGCATCTACCTGCCCGTGAACGAACTGCAGCGCTTCGAGGTCTTGGCCCACGTGATACTGTAGCGAGAGCGGCCCTGGGGCTACAGCGAGCGCTTCACGGCCTTGATGAAGTTCCAGGCCGAGCGCGCGCACGCCACCTACGACGCTGCGCTGGCGCTGCTGCCCGAAGTCGACCGCACGGCGCAGAAACCGGGGCTGATGATGGCCAACATCTACCGCACCTTGCTGCGCGACATCGAGGCCCAGGGCTTCCAGGTGCTGCACCAGCGCACCTCGCTCACACCCGTGCGCAAGCTGTGGCTGGCGGCGCTGACGCAGCTGCGCGGGCGCTGAGGTGGCACAGCATTTCGCCATCGTCGGCGGCGGTTGGGCGGGGCTGGCCGCGGCGGTGCGTGCTACCCAGGCCGGCCACCGCGTCACGCTGCTGGAGATGGCCGGCCACCTGGGGGGCCGGGCACGCGGCGTGACCGTGGGAACGCGCGAGCTCGACAACGGCCAGCACATCCTGATCGGCGCCTACACCCGCACGCTGGACCTGATGCGCAGCATCGGCGTCGACCCCGACAGCGTGCTCCACCGCCAGCCCTTGACGCTCCGTTATCCCGACGGCCGCGGCCTGCAGCTGCGCAGCGGCCATCCGGTGCTGGCCTTCGTGCGCGCCGTGGCCCAGTGCCGGGGCTGGGGCTGGCGCGACCGCAGTGCCTTGCTGACGGCGGCAGGCCACTGGGCTGCGGCTGGATTTCGTTGCGCACCCGGCACCACCGTTGCCCAGCTCTGCGCCGTCCTGACCCCGGCCGTGCGCGAACTGCTGATCGACCCGCTGTGCGTTGCGGCGCTGAACACCCCGGCGCAGGACGCCAGCGCCCAGGTGCTTCTGACGGTGCTGAAGGACGCGATGTTCTCGGGCCGGGGCTCGGCCGACCTGCTGCTGCCCAGGCGCCCGCTCGACGCCCTGCTGCCCCACCCCGCCCATGCCTGGCTGCAGGCACGCGGCGCGCAGCTGCGCTTCAACCGCCGGGTGCAAAAGCTGCAGCGGCAGGAAGGCGGCGGCTGGAAGGTCGACGGCGACGCCTTCGACCAGGTGCTGCTGGCCTGCAGCGCCGCCGAAGCGGCCCGGCTGGCCGCGGCCCACGCCGCGGCCTGGGCCCCGCGCGCCCAGGCGTTGGGGTACGAACCCATCGTCACCGTCTACCTGCAGTGCCCGGGGGCGAAGCTGCCCTCGGCGATGACGGCGCTGGTCGAGGGCGCCCAGGCGCCCGCACAGTTCGCGTTCGACCACGGCGCACTCGGGGCCGGCCCGGGCGTCTTCGCATTCGTCATCAGCGGCGCGCGACGCTGGGCCGACGCCGGCGCGGAAGCCACCGGGCGTGCCGTGCTGCAGCAGGCACGCTCGGCCTTCCCTGCAGGCACCTGGCCGACCTCGCCGGTGCTGCTGAAGGTGCTGGTCGAGAAGCGCGCCACCTTCCGCTGCACACCCGCGCTCGACCGCCCGCCCGCCGAGGTGGCGCCCGGGCTGCTGGCCGCAGGCGACTACATCGAAGGACCCTACCCCGCGACGCTGGAAGGCGCGGTGCGTTCTGGCGAGGCAGCGGCGGCTCTCATGGACGCCGCGGCGCGGAACCAGCCGGTCCGCCCGAGCCAGGCGCCGGTTCCGACGGCGCGCGCGCCGGGCCCGGCATAGCGGGCTTTTCGGCAGCAGGGGCAGGCGCCGGGGCAGGACCCGGGGCCATGGCCGGCCGGGCGGCAGCAGCCTCCGCCGCTGCCCGCGCCCCATCGGGCACCGCAAAGGGCGCTGCGAGCGGCTCGCCCACGAACATCGACTGCTGTGGCCAGGCCACGCTCTTCCAGTAAGCCTCGAGCGCGGTGCTGCCCTGCAGGTAGTGCAGCAGCAGCACCTGCGGGTGCGGGAACTTCTGCAGGTGGCTGCAGGGCTCGCTGACGGTGCCGTGGCTGGCCGTTGCACCCGAGGCGATCCACTCCATCACCGTGCTCTGCCCATGCCAGGGGTCGATGGCGCCGCCATAGGAGGTGAGATGGTCGCCCAGTCCGCCCGGCACCCAGTCCAGCGCGGCCGGAAAGTCCAGCCGCACGGTTCCGGTGATGGCCAGCAGCACCCTTCGCGCGGCCGGCAGCGCCTGCGCAGGCTCCACCCGCACGTTCACACCCAGTCCGGGCATCGGACCGGCGGGCGGGTACACCTGGGTACGCACCCCCCGCGCGCTGTCGCTGCTCAGCAGCAGCATCACGTTCACCGGTGGCCGCTCGCGCAAGGCCAGGCTGCCGTCGGCGAGCGCCCCGCGGTCGATGAGCTCGCGGGCGGCCTCGATGCCGGGCGCTGCAAGGTGCATCGACAGCCGCATGCCCAGCTCGGAATAGGGCTCTGCAGTGGGAGCGTTGAAGTACCGCGAAGGCCTCGAGGGCTTGCAGGTGTTTTCACACAGTGCCGCGTCGTAGCCCAGCGCCAGTGCGCCGCCGATCGAGTTGCAGCCCACTGCGTACGGTTGGGCCCAGGCCAGCACCACAGCCTGGATCCTGCGACCGAAACGCTGGTCGATGCGCCCGCGCAGTTGCTCGAACTCTTCGACCGTGAGCGTGCTGCCGGTGGGCAGGCTCAGCCGCAACACCTGTTCACGCGCCAGCCCGCGGCGGCGGATGTAGTGCTCGCCCACGGCCACGGAATAGGGATCGGCGGTGTTGATGACGAGACCGACATCCGCCGCACGCAGACGCCCCTGGCTGCGCGAAACCGACACCCAGGCCGGCGGGGGGCGTGCCGCTGGGACGGGTGTCTGCGTCGAGGCCGGAGGTTCCGCGGGTCGCGGGGTCACGGCCGGCGGCAGCGAGGGCTCGGGATAACGTATCGCCGGGGCGCTGGCAGCTTCGGCAGCTTGCCGGATGGCATCGACCACTTCCGGCCGCAGCTGCGCCGACGCGCAGGTGGCCAGGGCCAGCCCGCCGGCCATCAGCAGGGCCCGGGCCAGCGCCAACTTCCGGTATGCAATTCCAGTTTCCGCGATGCAAAATCTCATGGGTCTACCCATGGCCTGCTCCGACCTCGAAATCCACCTCACCGACATGACCGACAAGGCTGCAGCCACCCCGACCATCCAGGTTCTGGAGCGGGCATTTGCCGTGCTCGACATGCTGGCATCGCAGCAGGACCCGGTGTCGCTGAAGGACATCAGCGAGCGCACCGGCCTGCACCCGTCGACGGCCCACCGCATCCTGAACGACCTGGCCATCGGCCGCTATGTCGACCGGCCCCAGGCCGGGAGCTACCGGCTGGGCATGCGCCTGCTGGAACTGGGCAACCTGGTGAAGGCGCGGTTGGACGTGCGCGACGCCGCGCTGCTGCCCATGCGCGAACTGCACAAGCTGACCCACCAGCCGGTGAACTTGTCGATGCGCCAGGGCGACGAGATCGTCTACATCGAGCGCGCCTACAGCGAGCGCTCCGGCATGCAGGTGGTGCGCGCCATCGGGGGCCACGCGCCGCTGCACCTGACGTCGGTGGGCAAGCTGTTCCTGGCCCACGACGACCCGGCGCGGGTGCGCAGCTACGCCACCCGCACGGGGCTGACGGGCCACACCCGCAACAGCATCACCGACCTGGCCAGGCTCGAACGCGAGCTTCACCAGGTGCGCCTGAACGGCTGGGCCCGTGACGACGAAGAGCTGGAACTTGGCGTGCGCTGCATGGCCGCCGGGATTTTCGACGACCAGGCGAAGCTGGTGGCCGGCCTGTCGGTGTCGGCACCGGCCGACCGGCTCGAAGAGTCCTGGCTAGACCGCGTGAAAGCCACCGCCGCCGAAATCTCGACAGCGCTCGGCTACCGAGCCTGAAGGACCGGGAGGCTGGCCGAGGCCGGCATCAGGGCGGTGGGCGCCGGGTCCAGCGAAGGCATGATGCGCGAGTCGGCAATCCACTTGCGCAGGCGCTCGGCATCGCCCATGCGGGAATACTTACCCGCCGAATCCAACAGCACCATGATGAGCTTGCGGCCTGCCAGCTCAGCCTGCATCACCACGCAACGCCCGGCGGCGGCGATGTAGCCGGTCTTCTGCAGACCGATCTCCCATTCCGGGTTGCGCACCAGGCCGTTCGTGTTGTGGAACTGGACCTGTCGAGCGCCGACCGGCACGCTGGCCTCCAGCGAGGTGGAAAGCTCGCGGATGATCGAATGCTGCATGGCAGCGCGCACCAGCCGGGCCAGGTCACGCGCACTGGACTGGTTGTCGCTGGACAGACCGGTGGGCTCGACGTACCGGGTGTCGAACATGCCCAACTCGCGGGCCTTGCGATTCATGGCGGCCACGAAGGTCTGCATGCCGCCCGGGTAAGTGCGTCCCAGCACATGGGCGGCGCGATTTTCCGAAGCCATCAGCGACAGGTGCAGCATCTCGCCCCGGCTCAGTTCGGTGCCCATCTGCAGCCTCGAGCGGCTGCCGGAAGTGGCGTCCACGTCGTCCTGGACCACGGCCAGGTGCTCATGCAGCGGAAGGCCCGCTTCGGTGACGACGAGCGCCGTCATCAGCTTGGTGATCGAGGCGATGGGCAGCACCGCTTCAGGGTTCTTGCTGAACAGCACCTCGTTGGTATCCTGGTCCACGACCAGGGCCACGCTGGACTTCAGGTCGAGTTCGTCGTCGGTGGAGTGCAGGCCGTAGATCTGACCGAAAGAAGGCCGTGGCGGCGGTGCCAGGCGCACCGCGGCGCGGCGCTTAGGGGCTCTCAGGCCGCTTCCGGCCACCGCGTTCAACCTGCCACGGCTGCTGGCCTGCCGGGCGGTACCCGAGGGCCGGGCCTGCTTCGTGTTGTTGGCATTGCGCGCCGACTGGGCGGCTGCCTTGCGAACCGGCTTCTCAGTGGACTTGGCCGCTTGGCTGGCCACGGGCTTGTTCTTGCTCGAGGCCTGACCGAGCGCGGGTGCCGCGCACAGGCCCAGAGCAATCAGAAGTCCGGCCAGGCCATTCAGTACTCGCTGCAATCTGTATTTCACGGCCGTCCTCGCTCACCTGCCAATCCAAAGTGTAGGCGACTCGAAAAACACATGCAAGATCAGAAACTTGGCACCAGTTCTTCAAGTCGATCTTCGTCTGTCCTGGCGCGTGCGCAAACAAACCGGCTCAGCCCTGCGCGGCCACGCGCTCGGCCTTGCTGTGCAGCTTGTTCAAGGCCGACAGATAAGCCTTGGCAGACGCCACGACGATGTCCGGATCGGCGCCCACGCCGTTCACCACGCGACCGCCATGTTGCAGGCGGACCGTGACTTCTCCTTGCGATTCTGTGCTTCCTGAAGTGATGGCATTCACTGAATAGAGCATCAATTCCGCGCCACTTTGCACCTTTGATTCGATGGCACGTAGGCTGGCGTCGACCGGCCCGTTGCCATCGCTTTCGGTGTGGAATTCCTCCGTCCCCGCGGCAAAGGCCACCTTGGCGTGCGGTCGCTCGCCGGTTTCCGATCTCTGTGCCAGGGACAGCAGCCGGTAATGCTCGGCAACGGCCGTGACGCTTTCGTCGCTGAGCAGGGCCAGGATGTCTTCGTCGAAGATGTCGCTCTTGCGGTCGGCCAGGTCCTTGAACCGGGCGAAGGCGGCGTTCATTTCCTGCTCGGATTCGAGCGTCACGCCCAGTTCCTGCAGGCGCTGCTTGAAGGCATTGCGTCCCGACAGCTTGCCCAGCACGATCTTGTTCGCGGCCCAGCCCACGTCTTCGGCGCGCATGATCTCGTAGGTGTCCCGCGCCTTGAGCACGCCGTCCTGGTGGATGCCGCTGGCGTGGGCGAAGGCGTTGGCACCGACGACAGCCTTGTTCGGCTGCACCACGAAGCCGGTGGTCTGGCTGACCATGCGCGAGGCCGGCACGATCTGCGTGGCGTCGATGCCCAGGTCGAGCTTGAAGTAGTCGCGCCGCGTGCGCACGGCCATCACCACCTCTTCCAGCCTGCAGTTGCCGGCGCGTTCGCCCAGGCCGTTGATGGTGCATTCGACCTGGCGCGCGCCGCCCACCATCACCCCGGCCAGGGAGTTGGCCACCGCCATGCCCAGGTCGTTGTGGCAGTGCACGCTCCAGACCGCCTTGTCGCTGTTCGGCACGCGCTCCCGCAAGGTGCGGATGAAGTCGCCGTAGAGCTCGGGGATGGCATAGCCCACGGTGTCGGGGATGTTGACCGTGGTCGCACCGGCATCGATCACGGTTTCGAGCACGCGGCAGAGGAAGTCCATGTCGCTGCGGTAGCCATCCTCAGGCGAGAACTCGATGTCGTCGCACAGGTTGCGAGCGAAACGCACCGACTGCAGGGCCTGCTCGTGCACCTGGTCCGGCGTCATGCGCAGCTTCTTTTCCATGTGCAGCGCACTGGTGGCAATGAAGGTGTGGATGCGGGCCCTGGCTGCGCCTTTCAGGGCCTCGGCGGCGCGCGAGATGTCGCGGTCGTTGGCGCGGGCCAGCGAGCACACGGTGGAGTCCTTGATGGCGTCGGCAATCGCCTTCACGGCCAGGAAGTCGCCGTTGCTCGATGCAGCGAAGCCGGCTTCGATCACGTCCACCCGCAGGCGCTCGAGTTGGCGGGCGATGCGCAGCTTCTCGTCGCGCGTCATCGAGGCGCCGGGCGACTGTTCGCCATCGCGCAAGGTGGTGTCGAAGATGATGAGCTTGTCGGTCATGTCGGGCTTTCGGTGGGTTCAAGCAAGCAGCGTGAAGAACAAAAACGGCCCGCTGCTTTCGCTGGCGGGCCGTTGATCGGAATGAGGGCAAAAACAGTCAAGCAGCGATCAGCGCACCCGCAGGGCTGCTAGCAGGCTTAGCACGATGACGGCTCTGGACAAATTCATTGGTCGAATGTAGCACGGGCCGGCCATCACTGATGCAGGCCCTTTTCGTCGGGTTCGTCGGTCGAGATCGCGATCACGCTCACCGGCTTGCCCTTCATCTTGCGCCACACGTACATGCCGTAGCCCGACAGGCCATAAGCCAGGAAGACGGCGAACAGCACGATGGGCGGATGGATGCTGATGAAGGCGATGCCCAGCGCCACTGCCACGATGGCCGCGAAAGGCACACTGCGGCGGCCACCGAAGCCCTTGAAGCTGTAGAACGGGACGTTGGTCACCATCGTGAGGCCGGCGTACAGCGTGATGGCCCAAGCCGTCCAGGCAATCCAGGGTGTGTTCGACACGTCCTTGAAACCGGCATCGTCCATGACCAGGATGAAGCCTATGACCAAGGCCGCGGCCGCTGGGCTCGGCAAGCCCTGGAAGAAGCGCTTGTCGACCACGCCGATATTGGTGTTGAAGCGCGCCAGCCGCAAGGCCGCCGCAGCGCAGTAGACGAAGGCCGCGATCCAGCCCGGCTTGCCCAGGCCCTTGAGCGACCATTCCAGGATGATCAGCGCCGGCGCCAGGCCGAAGCTGACCATGTCGCACAGGCTGTCCATCTGCTCGCCGAACGCGCTCTGCGTGTTCGTCATGCGCGCCACCCGGCCGTCGAGGCTGTCGAGCACGGCCGCGCAGAAGATGCCGATGCAGGCCACCTCGAAGCGGCCGCTCATCGCCATCACGATGCTGTAGAAACCCGCGAACAGGGCAGCCAAGGTGATGGCGTTGGGCAGCATGTAAATGCCCTTGCGCCGGGGGCGCAAGGTGGCCGGGTCGGTGCCCTCGCCTGCTTCAGCGCCGGCGGAGCGCAAATCGTCGTTCATGCGGCGAAGGATACGCCCGGCCGGATAGCCATCAATTGCGCGTCTTGTCGACCAGCTTGTTGGCCTTGATCCACGGCATCATGGCACGCAGCTTCTCGCCCACGACCTCGATCGAATGCTCGGAAGTCAGTCGGCGGCGGCTCAACAGCGTGGGCGCGCCGGCGCGGTTTTCCAGGATGAAGCTCTTGGCGTACTCGCCAGTCTGGATGTCCTTCAGGCACTGGCGCATGGCTTCCTTGGTCGCCTCGGTGACGATGCGCGGGCCGGTGACGTACTCGCCGTACTCGGCGTTGTTGCTGATCGAGTAGTTCATGTTCGCGATGCCGCCTTCGTAGATCAGGTCGACGATCAGCTTCAGCTCGTGCAGGCACTCGAAATAGGCCATCTCTGGCGCGTAGCCGGCTTCCACCAGGGTTTCGTAGCCGGCCTTGATGAGCTCGACCGTGCCACCGCACAGCACGGCTTGTTCTCCGAACAGGTCGGTCTCGGTCTCTTCGCGGAAGTTGGTCTCGATGATGCCGGCCTTGCCGCCGCCGTTGGCCGCGGCATAGCTCAGCGCCAGGTCACGCGCGCGGCCGCTCTTGTCGGCATGCACCGCAATCAGGTGGGGCACGCCGCCGCCTTGGGTGTAGGTGTTGCGCACGGTGTGGCCTGGGGCCTTGGGCGCGACCATCCACACGTCGAGGTCGGCACGCGGCACGACCTGGCCATAGTGCACGTTGAAGCCATGGGCGAAGGCCAGCGAAGCTCCTTCGCGGATGTTCGGTTCGATGTCCTGGGCGTAGACGGCGCCGATCTGCTCGTCCGGCAGCAGGATCATGACGACGTCGGCGCCTTTCACGGCTTCGGCGACTTCGGCCACCTTCAAACCGGCCTTTTCGACCTTGGACCAGCTCGCGCCGCCCTTGCGCAGGCCGACGGTGACCTTGCAGCCGCTGTCGTTCAGGTTCTGTGCGTGGGCATGCCCCTGCGAACCGTAGCCGATGATGGTGACGTTCTTGCCCTTGATGAGGCTGAGATCGGCGTCCTTGTCGTAATAGACCTTCATGGTGCTCTCCGTAAAAAAGGGGTGGTGTTCCGGATTCAGGCGCCGCTCAGACGCGGAGGATGCGCTCGCCGCGGCCGATGCCGCTGGCGCCGGTGCGCACGGTTTCCAGGATCGCGGTGCGATCGATGGCCACCAGGAAGGCGTCGAGCTTGCTCGAGTCGCCGGTCAGCTCGATGGTGTAGCTCTTCTCGGTGACGTCGATGATGCGCCCGCGGAAGATCTCGGCCATGCGCTTCATCTCCTCGCGTTCCTTGCCCACCGCACGCACCTTGATGAGCATCAGTTCGCGCTCGGTGAAGGGGCCCTCGGTCAGGTCCACCACCTTCACCACCTCGATCAGGCGGTTCAGGTGCTTGGTGATCTGCTCGATGACCTCGTCGCTGCCGGTGGTGACGATGGTCATGCGCGACAGGCTGGGGTCTTCGGTGGTGGCCACCGTCAGGCTCTCGATGTTGTATCCGCGGGCCGAGAACAGCGCGACGACACGCGACAGTGCGCCGGCTTCGTTCTCGAGCAGCACCGCAATGATGTGTTTCATGTTCAGCTTTCCTGTGCGCGCTCTTCAGACGCCGGGGCGGTAACCCACGGGCCCTTGGCCACGCTTCGGTGGAGTTCAGCGCGGGGAACCGAGACAGGCCCCGCGGCCGGAGTTACAGGTCCTCTGACCCGAGCAGCATCTCGCTGATGCCCTTGCCCGCCTTGACCATCGGCCAGACGTTCTCGGTCGGGTCGGTGCGGATGTCCAGGAACACCGTGCGGTCCTTCAGGCGGATGGCCTCGCGCAACGCGCCTTCGACGTCACCGGGCTTTTCCACGAGCAGGCCGACGTGGCCGTAGGCTTCGGCGAGCTTCACGAAGTCGGGCAGCGCGTCCATGTAGCTGTGCGAGTAGCGGCTGCCGTAGTCCAGCTGCTGCCACTGCCGCACCATGCCCAGGTAGCGGTTGTTCAGGCTCACCACCTTCACCGGCGTGTTGTACTGCTTGCAGGTGGACAGCTCCTGGATGCACATCTGGATGCTGCCTTCGCCGGTGATGCAGAACACGTCTGAATCGGGCTTGGCCAGCTTGATGCCCATGGCGTAGGGCAGGCCCACGCCCATCGTGCCCAGGCCGCCGGAATTGATCCAGCGGCGCGGCTCCTCGAAGCGGTAGTACTGCGCCGCCCACATCTGGTGCTGGCCCACGTCGCTGGTGATGTAGGCGTCGCGGTCCTTGGTCAGCTGCCAGAGCTTGTCGACCACCATCTGCGGCTTGATGACGTCGCTGCTGCCCTTGTAGGCCAGGCATTCGCGCTTGCGCCAGTCGGCGATCTGGTTCCACCAGGCGCCGAGAGCATTCGCGTCGGGGCGGGCCTGGGCTTCCTTGATCTGCGCGATCAGCTCGACCAGCACTTCCTTCACGTCGCCGACGATGGGGATGTCGACCTTCACGCGCTTGCTGATGGAGCTGGGGTCGATGTCGACGTGGATGATCTTGCGCTCGACAGAAGCAAAGTGCTTGGGGTTGCCGATGACGCGGTCGTCGAAGCGTGCTCCCACGGCCAGCAGGACGTCGCAGTTCTGCATCGTCATGTTGGCTTCGTAGGTGCCGTGCATGCCCAGCATGCCCAGGAACTTGGGTTCGCTGGCCGGGATGGCACCCAGGCCCATCAGCGTGTTGGTGCAGGGGAAGCCCAGCATGTCCACGAGCTGCCGCAGTTCCTGCGAGGCATTGCCCAGGATGACGCCGCCGCCGGTGTAGATGTAGGGGCGCTTGGCGGCCAACAACAGCTGCACGGCCTTGCGGATCTGCCCGCCATGGCCCTTTTTCACCGGGTTGTAGCTGCGCATCTCCACCGAGGCGGGGTAGAGGAACGGCGCGGTCTTGAGCGAGACATCCTTCGGCACGTCCACCACCACGGGCCCCGGGCGGCCGGTGCGGGCGATGTGGAAGGCCTTCTTCATCGTCAGCGCGAGGTCGCGCACGTCCTTCACCAGGAAGTTGTGCTTGACGATGGGGCGGGTGATGCCCACTGTGTCGCATTCCTGGAACGCGTCCAGGCCGATGGCCGGCGTCGGCACCTGGCCGGTGACGATGACCATCGGGATGCTGTCCATGTAGGCGGTGGCGATGCCGGTGATGGCATTCGTCACACCCGGACCGGAGGTCACCAGCGCAACGCCGACGTTGCCGGTGGCACGTGCGTAGCCATCGGCGGCGTGCACGGCCGCCTGTTCATGACGCACCAGCACGTGCTGGATGGTGTCCTGCTTGTACAGGGCGTCATAGATGTAGAGCACCGCACCGCCGGGATAGCCCCAGAGGAATTCGACACCCTCGGCCTGCAGGCAGCGCACGAGGATTTCCGAACCGTTGGGATCGGCGGGAGCTTGGGAGGGGGGATGTTGTGAAGAAGGCTGCGCCTGGGCGGCGCGCTTGACTTCCGCGGCAGAAATGTCCATGACTTGTTGGGAACCTTTGTGAATTTCTCTGACGAAAAACCATCGGTGCACCTGCGGCGCGTCCTCGTGAGACGGCGTTGGTGCTGCTGGCGACTTTGCCTGCGCGGTGTGTGCCGGCACCCGGGTTGGGCGGCTGGCATGAAACCGTAAAGAGCGGGTAGAGCCCATGATTATGGCATCTGCGATGACATAATTTGCGTCGCCCGAGCCGGGCATGCCGCCCGACCGTCACGCGTTGGCCACCCCCCAAGAACTTTCGGATTTCCTGAAGAGCGTCGAGAAGCGCGCCTTCAAGCGCACGGTCTACGCTGTACGAAGCGACGATTCCGCGCTCGACATCGTGCAGGACGCCATGATCCGCCTGGCAGAAAAGTACGCCGACCGTCCTGCGTCGGAACTGCCGCTGATCTTCCAGCGCATCCTGTCGAATGCCACCATGGACTGGTTTCGACGCGAAAAGGTCAGGGCCGGGGTCTTCCAGAGCCTGTCCGCGTTCGAAAACGCCGGGGAAGACGGCGATTTCGACCTGCTGGAAGCACTGCAGGTCCTGGAAGACAACGCAGGCACGGAAAGTGCGGCTGATGCCATGGCCAGGACGCAGACCTTCAGGTTGATCGAAACTGCGGTGGCCGACCTGCCCGGTCGTCAACGAGAAGCCTTTCTGTTGCGTTACTGGGAAGAGTTCGACGTGTCCGAGACAGCAGCAGCCATGGGCTGTTCCGAGGGCAGCGTCAAGACACATTGCTCCAGGGCCATCGTGGCATTGGCCAAGGCATTGAGAGCCAAGGGACTTTCTTCGACATGAGCAGCATCAACGATCCGCTTGCCCAGGCCCGCCAGGCCAAGGTGGGGCTGCGCATCGCCAGTCTGCTTTCCGCGGGAGCGGTGCACACGCCGCCTGACGTTTCCGAGCGCTTGCGCTTCGCCCGCGAACAGGCTGTGGCACGCGCCCGCCAGCCACATCTCGCTGCTGCGCCGGGCGCCGTCGTGGGCGGCTCAGGGGCCTTGAGCATGGGTGGCCCGCCCGCATGGTGGCAACGTGCCCTGGCGGTGGCGCCCTTGCTGCTGCTGCTGGCCGGGCTGGGCCTCGTGGAGTATTGGAGTCAGCGCGAACAGGTGATGGCCGCGGTCGAAGTCGACGCCATTCTTCTGGCCGACGATTTGCCCCCTCGGGCCTACAGCGATCCGGGCTTTGCCGAATACCTGCGCTCGGCGCCGCCATGACCGCGGGCATCCGCCTGAAGACGGGCGTCTTGCTGTGCGTCGGCCTGTGGTGCGTCGCCCTGTTGACGTTGCCCACCGCGCGCGCCGGCGAGAAGAGCGAACCGACCTGGGGCAGCTTGACGCCGGTGCAGCAACAGCAGCTCGCACCGCTGCGGGGCGAATGGTCGGGCATCGACGCGCAACGCAAGCAGAAGTGGCTGACCCTGGCCGGTCGGCTGGACAAGCTGCCGCCTGAAGAGCGGCAGCGCGTTCGTGAACGCATGTCGGCCTGGGCAGGCTTGCCCGATGGCGAACGCACCCGTGCGCGCCAGCAATTCCAGGAATCTCGTCGGCTGAGCCTGGATGAACGCCAGGCCCGATGGCTGGAGTACCAGGCGCTTTCGGACGGAGAACGCCGCGAACTCGTCAATCAGGCCGCCGATCGCCAGCAACGCAGCCGAAAGGACCCGTCGCCGCGCGCCGAACCGGCCGCCCAAGGCAGCCTGCAGTCCAAGCACAACACCATGCCTTTGCCCGACCACCGAGGCAACAAGCCCGTCGCGCCCGCCATCGTCCAGGCACGCCCTGGCGCGACCACGAACCCGGTGTCCAAGTCGCCGCAACCCGCGTCGTTTCAACAGCCCGGCCTGCCGAAGATCGCCGCCACCCCTGACTTCGTCGATCCGACCACGCTGCTGCCCCGTCGTGGTGCACAGGCAGCGGCCACGATGGGCAGGAAACCCGGCAACGACGATCCAAAGTCCGACAAGTGACGAGCCCTGAAGTCGCCGTCGACGCGCTGCGTGCACCCCGGCTGAGCCGCCGGCTGGGTGCCTTCGTCTATGAAGGCTTGCTCCTCTTTGGCGTGATCATGGCCGCGGGCTTGATCTATGCCCTGCTGACGAACCAACGCCATGCCCTGCAAGGCAGCGTCGGCCTGCGCATCTACCTGTTCTGCGTCCTGGGCCTGTACTTCGTGTGGTTCTGGAAACGCCAGGGCCAGACCCTGGCGATGCGCACCTGGCGTATCCAGATCGTGACCGAGCAGGGACACCGGCCCGGCACCGTGCGCGCCATCTGCCGCTACGTGCTGTCCTGGCTGTGGTTCATCCCGGCACTGCTGTCGCTGTCGATCTGGGGTGTGAAGGGCGGCTGGCCGGCGTTCGGGGCGATCCTGTCAGGGGTGTTGGTGTACGCCGCCCTGGTTTTCCTGAATCCGCAGCGCCAGTTCTTCCATGACGTGGTCTGCGGCACCCGTCTCGTGCCCTGGACACCCACGCCCCGACCATGAACACCCGTCCCCTCAGCATTTGCGTGTACTGCGGCTCGCGCCACGGCGTCAAACCGGCCTACACGGCCGCGGCCGTCGCCTTGGGGCAGGCCATCGGACAGCGTGGCTGGCAACTGGTGTACGGCGGCGGCAAGGTCGGCCTGATGGGCGAGGTGGCCGACGCCACGCTGGCCGCTGGCGGACGGGTGGTGGGCGTCATTCCCCAGGCCTTGCAGGACCGGGAAGTCGGTCACACCGGCCTGCACGAAATGCATGTGGTGCAGACGATGCATCAGCGCAAGCAGATGATGGCAGAGCGCGCCGACCTCTTCATCGCCCTGCCGGGCGGCATCGGTACGCTCGAGGAGTTGTACGAGGTGTGGACCTGGCGGCAACTGGGCTACCACGACCAGCCGATCGGCATGCTGAACACCGCCGGGTACTACGACGCGCTGCTCGCCTTCATGGACCACACCGTCAACGAAGGCTTCCTGTCGCCCGACCAGCGGGCCAATGTCGTGCTCGGAACCGAACCCGTCAGCCTGTTGCAAACACTGGCCGCCGCCGTACCTGAGGCACGAGGCCGGGACGACTACAGCCGCACCTGAATACGCCCCGTCAGATGGCCGCTTCGTCGGTCTCGCCGGTGCGGATTCGCACCACCTGGTCGACGCTGGTGACGAAGATCTTGCCATCGCCGATCTTGCCGGTCTTGGCCGCCTTCACGATGGCTTCGATGCACCGGTCCACGTCACCGTTCTTCACCACCACTTCCACCTTCACCTTGGGCAGGAAGTCGACCACGTACTCTGCGCCGCGGTAGAGCTCGGTGTGGCCCTTCTGTCGGCCGAAGCCCTTGACCTCGGTCACCGTCAGGCCGGACACGCCCACTTCGCCGAGCGCCTCACGCACTTCTTCCAGCTTGAAAGGCTTGATGATGGCGGTGACCTGCTTCATGGCGAACTCCGGGGTGAATGCTGGATTGACGAGGATTTAAGCACGGAACTTCGAGGTGATGGGATAGCGCCAATCCCGCCCAAAGGCCCTGTGGGTGATTCGGATGCCGACAGGTGACTGGCGCCGCTTGTACTCGTTGAGCCTGATCAGCCGGGTGACGCGCTCGACCACGGCACGGTCGAAGCCTGCGGCCACGATGTCGTCGACGCCCTGATCCTCTTCCATGTAGCGGGCAAGGATCGCGTCGAGCACGTCGTACGGCGGCAGGCTGTCCTGGTCGGTCTGGTCGGCACGCAGTTCGGCCGAAGGCGGGCGGGTGATGATGCGTTCGGGAATCACCGGTCCGGTCCCTCCGTCGGCGAGGCGCGTGGGCTGGCGGTTCTTCCACTCGGCCAGGCGGTAGACCAGGGTCTTCGCCACGTCCTTGATGACGGCGAAACCACCGGCCATGTCGCCGTACAGCGTGCAATAGCCGGTGGCCATCTCGCTCTTGTTGCCGGTGGTCAGGACGATGGCTCCGAACTTGTTCGACAGCGCCATCAGCAGCGTGCCGCGAATGCGCGCCTGCAGGTTTTCCTCGGTCGTGTCTTCGGCGCGGCCGGCGAAGAGCGGGGCCAGACTGCCGCGGAAGGCATCGAACATCGGCGACACGCCGATCTCGTCGTAGCGCACCCCCAGGCGCCGGGCCATGTCGCGGGCGTCGACCCAGGAGATTTCGGCCGTGTACGGCGAAGGCATCATGACCGCGTGCACCTTGTCTGCACCGAGCGCGTCGACGGCGATGGCGAGCACCAAGGCCGAATCGATGCCGCCCGACAGGCCGATCAGGGCACCGGGAAATCCGTTCTTGCCAAGATAGTCGCGCACACCGAGCACCAACGCCTGCCAGGCCTGCGCTTCGAGTTCAGGCACGGGCGCCAGGTCACCTGCCAAGCTGCCATCGGTGGCCATGTCGACGAACAGCAGGTCTTCCTCGAACGCCGCCGCCCGGGCCCGCACCACGCCCTGTGCATTGCAGGCAAACGACGCGCCGTCGAAGACCACCTCGTCCTGCCCACCGACGAGGTGCGCGTAGAGCAGCGCGCAGCCGCTTTGGCGTGCACGTTCGCACATGCGGCTCTCGCGGTCGCCGGCCTTGTCCAGGTGAAAGGGCGAGGCGTTCAGCACGCACAGCACCTGCGCCCCTGCGGTGGTGGCGGCAAGCGCCGGTTCGTCGAACCAGGCGTCTTCGCAGATCAGCAGGCCGACCTGCACCCCTTGCACCTCGAAGACGAGCGGCGAGAGACCGGCGTCGCGGCCCGACACGAAATAGCGGCGCTCGTCGAAGACCTGGTAGTTCGGCAATTCGCGCTTGCAATAGGTGCCCAGCACACGACCCCCTGCCAGTACCGAGGCTGCGTTGAAGCGCTGCAGCACCGAAAGGGACTTGGTCCTAACATCCGCTTGCCCTGCGAACTGATGCGGATGACCCACCACCAGATGCAAGCCATCGAGATCGGAAACATCCCGCGCCAAGGCCAGCAGCGCATCGGCACAGGCCTGCGTGAACGCCGGCCGCAGCAGCAAGTCTTCTGGCGGATAGCCGGTCAGCGCGAGTTCCGGCGCCACCACCAGCCGCGCGCCTTGCGCGTGCGCCAGGCGAGCGCACTCGGCAATTTTCCTGGCGTTGCCGCTGAGGTCGCCGACAGTGGCGTTGATCTGCGCCAGGGCTGCTTTCATGCGGAATTCACCATCACAGGCCCTGAATGACACAGGTCGAAATAGACACCCAGGATTATGTCATCCGGGTCCATGCCAGCCCTGTCAGCGTGGACGCTGACGCCTGGAACGAACTGCTCGAACGGCAGGCTGCGCCCACGCCCTTCATGCGCCTTGAATACCTGCTGGCGCTGCATGAATCGCTCAGTGCGGTGGCCGACACCGGCTGGGCGCCGCAGTTCATCACCATCGAAGACGCGTCGGGCCTGCAGGCGGCCTGCGCGCTGTACCTGAAAAGTCATTCCTACGGCGAGTATGTGTTCGACTGGTCCTGGGCCGACGCCTACCGCCGCCACGGCCTGGCCTACTACCCCAAGCTGCTGGGCGCGGTGCCCTTCACCCCAGTGCCGGGCGCGCGCCTGCTGGCGGCGGACCCCGCCTGGCGGGAGCGGCTCGCCACTGCCATCGGTGCCCTGGCGCGCCAGGGCAAGCTGTCCTCGGCACACCTGCTTTTCACCGACGAGGCCGACACCGCGGCACTGGCCGCACAGGGTTGGCTGGTGCGCCACGGGGTGCAGTTCCACTGGACGCAGGACAGCGCGTCGCCGATGGCCGACTTCGGCGAACTTCTGGCCCGACTGCAACGTGAAAAGCGCAAAAAGATTCAGCAAGAGCGGCGCAAGGTGGCCGAACAGGGCGTGGTCTTCACCGCGCACGAAGGGGCTGGCATCCCCCCAGACCTGTGGGACTTCTTCCACCACTGCTACACGCTGACCTACGCCGCGCACCACAGCACGCCCTACCTCACACGCGACTTCTTCGAGCGCATGGCCACCCGCATGCCGCAACACTGGTTGATGTTCGTGGCGCGCCGCGGCAGCGCCGACGCGCCACCGATCGCGGCTTCACTGATTGCCATCGACCCGCAGCGCGGGCATGCCTGGGGCCGCTACTGGGGCGCCACCGAATACCTGCCCTGCCTGCACTTCGAGGCCTGCTACTACCAGCCGCTGGCCTGGTGCCTGGCCCACGGCTATCAGCGCTTCGAAGGCGGTGCGCAGGGCGAACACAAGATGGCCCGCGGCCTGTTGCCGGTGCAGACGAACTCCGTGCACTGGCTCCGCGATGCACGCTTCGCGGATGCCGTGGCCGACTTCCTGGCCAGCGAAGGCCAGGGCATCGAGCAGTACGTGGACGAGCTGCGCGAGCGCAACCCGTTCAAGACTGGCGACTGAGGTTCAGCCGCTGGTTCAGCTGCTTGATCAGCCGTTCTGCTTCGCGTAGTTGGCCATGCCGTCGGCCACTTCCTTGACCGCCTCTTCCTTGCCGGTCCAGTCCTTCACCTTCACCCACTTGCCCTTTTCCAGGTCCTTGTAGTGCTCGAAGAAGTGCTGGATGGTCTGCAGCAGCAGCGGGTGCAGGTCGTCGGGCTTCTGCACGGCGGCGTAGATCGGCAGCTTCTTGTCGATGGGCACGGCCAGCAGCTTGTTGTCGCCGCCGGCCTCGTCGTCCATGCGCAGCATGCCCAGCGGGCGGCAGGTGACCACCACGCCGGGAATCAGCGGCACGGGCGTGATGACGAGCACGTCGACCGGATCGCCGTCGTCGGCAAGGGTCTGCGGGATGAAGCCGTAGTTGCACGGGTAGTGCATGGCGGTGCTCATGAAGCGGTCGACGAACAGCGCGCCGCTGTCGTGGTCGACCTCGTACTTCACCGGGGGCCCGTTCATGGGGATCTCGATGATGACGTTGAACTCTTGGGGCGCCTTGGCGCCGGGGCTGACATCGTTGAGGCTCATGGGATCCCTGGGGCAGTGGTTGAATGGGGGGGGCATTTGGCCAAGACCGAATTCTAGGGTCGGGCCTTGCCATGCCCTGACATCGCCCCCATCTCGCCAGACTCACTTCCAACAGGCCTTCGGCCAAGCGTCCCCCATGAGCTCACTCTTCGAACCCGTCCGCGCCGGTGCACTGAACCTCGCCAACCGCATTGCAATGGCGCCGCTGACGCGCAACCGCTCCCCAGGCGCCGTGCCCGGGCCGCATGCCGCCGACTACTACCGCCAACGTGCCAGCGCCGGGCTGTTGATCACCGAGGCCACGGCCATCAGCCACCAGGGCCAGGGCTATTCCGACGTGCCGGGCCTCTATGCACCCGAGCAGCTGAGCGCATGGAAGCAGGTCACCGCCGCCGTGCACGCCGCGGGCGGCTGCATCGTCACGCAGATGTGGCACGTGGGCCGGGTCTCGCACACCAGCCTGCAGCCCGGCGGCGCCGCCCCCGTGGCGCCGTCGGCCATCGCAGCCAAGACCAAGACTGTGCTCATCGAGAACGGCGTGCCGAGCTTCGTCGAAACCTCGACGCCGCGCGCCCTGGAACTTGCCGAACTGCCGGGCATCGTGGCCGACTACGTGCGTGCGGCGAAGGCGGCAGTCGACGAGGCCGGCTTCGATGGCGTGGAGATTCACGCCGCGAACGGCTACCTCATCGACCAGTTCTTCAAGAGCGGCAGCAACGTCCGCACCGACGCCTACGGCGGCAGCATGCAAAACCGCGCCCGCTTCGGCCTGGAGGTGACGGCGGCCGTGGTGGCTGCCATCGGCGGCGGTCGCGTGGGCATCCGGCTGTCGCCGGTGACACCGGCCAACGGGGTGGACAACGACGACAGCCAGGCCCTGTTCGAGCATGTGCTGCGTGGCCTGGCGCCGATGGGCCTGGCCTACGTGCACGTCATCGAAGGCGCCACGGGCGGGGCTCGCGAGCTGCCCGACCGGCCTTTCGACTACGCCGCGGCCAAGGCCGCCTATCGCCAGGCCGGTGGCCAGGGTGCCTGGATGGTGAACAACGGCTACGACGGCGCCCTGGCCGCCCAGGCGGTCGAACAGGGCGCCGACGTGGTGGCCTTCGGCCGCCCCTACATCGGCAACCCGGACCTGGTCGAGCGGCTGAAGGCCGGCGCGCCGCTGGTCGAATCCGACCGCAGCACCTGGTACGGCGGTGGCGCGAAGGGCTACACGGACTACCCACCGTTGCAGAAGCAGGCCTGATCGAAGCGCCTCGCGACCGGGGTCGGTGCACTACGATCCCCGGCATGCGCCTGCTGATCCTCGAAGACGACGCCCAGCTCGGAGAGGCCGTCACCGACGGCCTGCGCCAGCTGGGCCATGCGGTGGACTGGTTTCGTGACGGCGAGCAGGCCGACGCGGCGATCGGCAGTGCCGCCTTCGACGCCCTGGTGCTCGACCTCGGGCTGCCCGGGCAGGACGGCATGGAATGGCTGCGCCGCTGGCGCCAGCGGGGGCTGACCTTGCCGGTGCTGATCCTCACCGCGCGCGATGGGCTGGCCCAGCGCGTGGCCGGCCTGGACGCTGGCGCCGACGACTACCTGATCAAGCCCATCGCCATCGACGAGCTGGCGGCGCGACTGCGCGCCATGCTGCGCCGGGCCACCGGACGCGCGCAACCCGAGTGGGTGCAAGGGGCGCTGCGCTTCGACCCCGCCACCAAGCGGGTCCACTGGAAGGGTCGTCGGGTCGAGCTGACCGGGCGTGAACTGGCACTGCTCGAAGCGCTGCTGAAGCACCCGCAGCGCATCCTGTCGAAGTCGCAACTGCAGGAGCAGCTCTACGACTGGAGCGGTCAGGAACCCGAGAGCAATGCCCTGGAGGTGCACGTCCACCACCTGCGCCGGAAGATCGACCCCGACATCGTGCGCACCGTGCGTGGCGTGGGTTATGCGCTGGGGAACTTCGGGGCCGACGCTTGAGCCTGGAAAAGCGCCTGCTGATCTACCTGCTGGCCTGTGCGCCCCTGGTGTGGGGCGTGGCGCTGCTGGTGTCGGCCGACCGTGCGCGCGAGGAAGTCAACGAACTCTTCGACACCGAACTCATCCGCCTGGCGCGCCAGGTGCAAGCCACGGTGGCCGGGCTGGCCATGCCCGCCCAGGTGGCACGTGGCCCCGCCGAACAAGGCGAAGCCGACCTGCGCGACATGGCCATCGCCGTGTGGGACGCGCAGGGCCGCACCCTGCTGGTCGACCGTGAAGGCGCGCAGCTGCCGCGCAACGCCACAGCCACCGGGTTCTCGGACCTTTCGCTGGCAGGCGAAACCTGGCGCGTCTACTACCTGCAGGCGGCCGACGGCGGCAAGCTCGTGGCAGCCGGCCAGCGCACGGAAGAACGAGAGGAACTCGTGCAAAGCCTGGTCGGCAGCCAGCTGCTGCCCTGGCTGCTGGTGCTGCCGGTGCTGCTGTGCGTGGCCT
>JANOBX010000120.1:0-7848 GCA_031411875.1 Burkholderiales bacterium
CGATGCACCACCCGGCCCACCGCATCGAGCTCGACCTGCACCACAACATCCTGCCGCCGCTGGGGCCAGTGCTCATCGACATGCCAACCCTGCTGGCCGATTGCCAGCCCAGCGGCTGGCCGGGCTGGTCCGTGCTGTCACCTTGCGACCAGGTGCTGCACAGCGCGGCGCACCTCTTCTTCGACGCCGAACCGCTCGAACGCATCCGTGACATTGTCGACCTCGACGGATTGATGCGACAGCATGCAAGCGGCGAATCGACGTTCTGGACGACCTTGCTTCTGCGTGCCGAACGATTGGGCCTGATGGAACCGCTATTGCTCGGCTGTCACTTCTGCCGCGGATGGCTCGCGACCCCGCTCCCCGATGTCGTCGAAGCGAGACTGCGGGCGACCGGCCTCGGGCATCGCCTGCTGCGCTCGCTGTTCGCGGCAGCGCTGGCCCCTGCCCCGCTCGATCAAGCCAGACCGCTCAGCCAGAGGCTGGCGGTGCTGCTGATTCTCTGGCGGTACCACTTCCGGCGCATGCCGTTGCGATTGCTCGTGCCCCACCTCGTGCACAAGCTTCGATCCAGATTCGCAGGTTGAGGTAGAAGAACCTTCAGGTCGCGATCCGGTAATAGTCCCGATACCAAGCCACGAACCTTCCAACCCCCGTGCGGATGTCCGTCGCCGGCTTGAACCCCGTCCAGGCCGTCAGCGCGTCGACATCGGCGTAGGTGGCCGGCACGTCGCCGTCCTGCAGCGGCAGCAGGTTCATCTGTGCCTTCCGCCCCAGCGCTTCCTCGATGCAGCCGATGAAGTCGAGCAGGGGCACCGGGTCGTGGTTGCCGATGTTGAAGACGCGGAACGGCGCGTCGCTGGTGCCGGGGTCGGGGGTGTCCGACACATAGGCCGGGTCGGGTTCGGCGATGCGGTCGAGCACGCGGATCACGCCTTCGACGATGTCGTCGACATAGGTGAAGTCGCGCTGCATCCGGCCGTGGTTGAAGACGTCGATGGGCCGGCCTTCGAGGATGGCCTGAGTGAAGAGGAACAGCGCCATGTCCGGCCGGCCCCAGGGGCCATAGACGGTGAAGAAGCGCAGGCCCGTGGTGGGCAGGCCGAACAGGTGGCTGTAAGTGTGCGCCATCAGTTCGTTGGCCTTCTTCGTGGCCGCGTACATGCTCACCGGGTGGTCGACGCTGTCGTGTTCAGAGAACGGCAGCTTGGTGTTGCCGCCGTAGACGCTGCTCGACGAGGCGTACACCAGGTGCTGCACCTGCGCGTGGCGGCAGCCTTCCAGCACGTTCATGAAGCCGACGATGTTGCTGTCGACGTAGGCGTGCGGGTTCTGCAGCGAATAGCGCACGCCCGCCTGCGCGGCCAGGTGGATGACGCGGTCGAAGCGCTCTTCGGCGAACAGGCGCTCCATGCCGGCGCGGTCGGCCACGTCCATCTGCACGAAGCGGAAGCCCGGATGCGGCTGCAGCCGCGCCAGCCGGTCGCGCTTGAGCTGCACCGAGTAATAGTCGTTCAGGTTGTCCAGCCCCACGACCTCGTCGCCGCGGGCCAGCAGGCGCAGCGTGGTGGTGCTGCCGATGAACCCGGCAGCGCCGGTGAGTAGGATTTTCATGGGCTGAATTTTCCCACGCCGCCCCTGTACGCCGGCGCGCAGCGTGTCACGCCGGGGGCGCTGTCGTCCGGCTGGCCCGCAGCGCCAGCACGGCGTCGACGACCGAGCGGCTGAGCGCATCGCGCTGCTGCGGGTCGGCCAGGCGGGCCTGGTCGGCTTCGCCCAGGCCCGCGCCGTCGCCGCCCAGCAGCGCCACCGGAACCAGGGCCGGGCCCCAGCGCGCGTCGTCGAACAAGGCGCCCCAGGCTTCGCTGTCGAGCACCGTGGCCTGCAGGAAGCCCGCGCACCAATCTTCGGCGTCGACCCATTCGCCGGTGTCGGTCTCGGCGATGCTGAACACCGGCTCCCAGCCCTCGGGCAGGCCCTGCAGCTGGGTCTGGATGCCATGCAGGTGCCGCAGCACCAGCATGGCCGCGCGCTTGCGCTGCTTCTGGCTGGGAAATGGCGCGCTGCCCTCGCCGTCGCCGCCCCAGACGGCGGGCAGCCAGTCGGCCGTGCGCAAGCGCTGCAAGACGGGCGGGCCCACCAGCAGCGCCGTGAGGTAGCCATCGAGCGCCTCGACGTTCATCACTTCGTCGCCCGGCAGGGCCTGGAGCAGCTGGTCCAGGGCGTCGAGCTCGGCGTCGTCCAGCGGCGGCGTGTCCAGGCGGGGGTCGTATTGCGGGTAGTCCAAGAAAATCCTTCGGAGGTCAGATGTCGGCGCGCAGACAGGGCGGCTGGGTCAGGTCGGCGTCGACGTCCATCAACACGCTGGCGAGTTCCAGCGTGCGCCACAAGCCGGGCGGCATCTGCAGGATGCCTTCAGGCGTCTTGGCCTGCGCGATCCAGGCGCCGATCTCGGCGTGCTGGCTGGGGGTCAGCAAGTTTCGGCTGAGCATCTCGTCGAGTGTCTGCACGGTGGGCCTCGGGGGTGTCAGGTCGGGTGGGGTCGGGTGGGGTCGCCGGCGTCTGGCGATATTTCACCCAGCATAGTGGCATTGCACCTCGGGCCAGAATCCAGAATCAACAGATGCGACACCACCTCTCCATTCTTCCCATCGTCTTTCTCGGCATGCTCGCCGTCCTGGCCATGCCGGCGCACGCAGACGGCGCGCCGCCCAAGCCACTGCCCCTATGGGAGCTGGGGGTGGGCGGGGTCACCGGCTCGCAGCAGGCTTATCCGGGCGCGGCCGAGCAGACCACGCGGACGCTGGTCCTGCCCTATGCCGTCTACCGCGGCCAGATGTTCCGCACCGACCGCGGGTCGGTCGGCCTGCGCGCCGTGCGCACGCCGCGCTTCGAATTCGACCTGGGCCTGGCCGGCTCGCTCGGCTCGAGCTCGGCCCGCATCGATGCCCGTCGCGGCATGCCCGATCTGGGCACCTTGATCGAGGCTGGTCCACGCCTGCGCTGGAACCTCGTCGGCGACGAAGCCAACGGCGGCTGGCGCCTGGACCTGCCCCTGCGTGCCGTGTTCGACTTGAGCGACGGCTTTGCCCACCGCGGCCTGGCCTTCGAGCCGCGCCTGACTTATGAAAGCCGCGTGCAGGGCTGGCGCTGGTCGGCCAGTGGCGGCGCCATCGTGGGCAGTCGCCGCCTGGCCAGCACCTTCTACGGCGTCGCGCCGGAATTTGCTAGCGCCGACCGCCCCGCCTACGAAGCCCGGGCCGGCCTGATCACCTGGCGGCTTTCCGGCAGCCTGTCGCACAGCGTCACACCCGACCTGCGCGCCTTCGCCACCGTGCGCATGGACAGCGTGGCCGGGGCGCGCAACGAGAGCAGCCCGCTGGTGCGCGACCGCACGGGCTGGTCGGCCGGGGTGGGGTTCGCATACACGCTCAAGACCTCGCAACGGCCCGCGTTCGACTGAGGTTGTTCGAAGCACCCGCAACTGCCACCGCAGGCGTCCTCAGTGGAACAAGCATTGCGATGGCCTCGGCGTTCTGCGCACTTGCCGACACCGCATTCACTGCTTGCCCCGCCGGCCACGGCGACTTTGAATATCGGCGAGGGCCGGTCGGCCCCTCTCTGTTCAACCCGAACCCATCGCCGTTCGAGCGGGCGGATGCCCGGTCATGTCCGGTTCATGCGCGACGCCAGACGTCGTAGTTGACAGCACCGAACATGCCGCTGTAGCCCGACACGCGCACCAACACGTCGAGAAACCCACCCAGCGCCTGGGCATCGGGGAAGCTGAACTCGCCGTAGTTGGGGTCGAAAAACAGGTAGCTGCCGCGCGCGTTCCATGCGCCGATTGCGTGTGCACCACCCGGGCCGCTGATGTCCATGCTGACAAACGCACCGGGACCATCCACGATGGCCTTGGACATGTTGCTGGTGATGGTGGCCGAGGCCACGTCTGACTTGCCGAGCCTTGCGCCGGTCTTCACGCGTGAAACATTGTGCTGCTTGAAGTACTTCGTGCGGACGTCTTGCCAGTTGATGTTCTGCACCTCGTCATCCAGGAAGTTGTGCATGATCGTGACGATGGCAGCCGCATTGAAGTTGCCGCCGAAGTAGACGTTCGACCACAGCGACTTGCCGTTCGCCAGGTTGCCGATCCAGCTGGCTGTCAGCATCAGGCAGATCCCGTCTGAGGTGCCCGGCAGCAGGTTGATGATCCGGGAAACCGGATCGGTGCACTGAGAGAACTTCTGCGTGCAGCTTCCACGGAAGTCCTTCGCCGCACTCTGGACGAGGTTCACCCCGCTGGCAGTTGCGTTGGTGACGTGTTTGATAACCGCGGGGGGCATAGTGATCTCCGTGGATTAGACGCAGGAATACTACATTCAATCGCCCAGTTTCCTGCCCCTAACTCTCCCGAGAAAGGTGGACGAGGCGTGTGGTTCGGTCTTGGCAAGCGAGCAAGGAATGCTGACCGTCGACAGCGCTGTCGAAGTGGGTCTTCTCCTGCGCCGTCTGCGGGTCAAGCCCGGATCACCAAGGCTGTGACGTTGTCCCGAGCGCCCATCTGCAAGGCCTTTTCGATCAGCTGTTCAGCACCGTGGCCCTCTCTGAGCAACGAACCGATCTCTTGTTCGGGCAATGCCTTGAACAGCCCGTCGGTGCACAGCAGCAAGACATCTCCCGGCAGCAGCCGACCAGCCACTTTGTCGAGTTCCAGCGGTTCGTTGGAACCGACCGCCCGCGTGATGACATTGGCCTGCGGGTGCGATTCGGCGTCTTCGGCCGCCAGCGAGCCCGCGCTCACCAGGCTCTGCACCAGACTGTGGTCCTGCGTCATCTGCGTCAAGCGGCCTTCGCGCAGCATGTAGGCGCGTGAATCGCCGGCCCAGAGGCAGGCGAAGTGTTCGCCACGGGCCATCAGCACCACCACGGTCGTGGCGATGATGCTGCCGGTCGGCCCGGCCGCAGCGCGGCGCTGGAGATCGGTGTGCACGGCACCCAGACGCAGGCGCACCTGGGCCAGGGTTTCGGCTGCGCTCAGGCCGATGGGCAGGTCGGCCAGCGCAGCCGCAGCGGCTGCCGAAGCCACGTCGCCGGAGCCGTGGCCACCGGCGCCGTCGGCCACCGCCCAGACACCGATGTCGCCACGGTCGACATAAGCGTCTTCGTTGCGCATGCGCACGGTGCCGCGGTGGCTGGCCGCCTTGCTTTCCAGGCGCTCCGACAGGGCCTTGCCCTGCAGCATGCTCCGAAACTGCACGGCGCTGGGCAAAGCCACCAGCGGCCAGCGCAGGCCGTCACCGGTCCACCAGCCGATGGCTGGCACGTTGGCGGTGAGCGAAATGCTCTGGCCGAAGTCGGTTTCGGGCAATCCGGACAACAACGTCTCGACCGAATCGCCATGCGCCAGCGCCACGCCACCAATGCGTTCGACCGCGCCGTACCAGGCTTCGTTCGGGGGCGAGAGATCGTCGGGCAACAGCGCGGCCAGCGTCAGCGGAAAGTGCCGCCCGACCATGTCCTGGCTGGGCAGCAGAACGCCCACCACCGCGCTCGGCCCGCACACCCCGGCCGGCAGCCGGAAGCGCCATGCGGGTGCGGCTTCCCAATACGCGACAAAGTCGGCGCCAAGCGTGTCACGAACCTGCTGCAGTGCCGTCTGCAGCCACAGGTCCCAGGGCTCCACAAAGCTCTTGGGCAGTTGGCGGCGGACGAAGTCGCCATGCGCGGGCAGCTTGCCGTACAGGCCCGTCATGCGTACTCGTCCTGACTGGGAGAAGGTGTGGGTTGCGGCATCGGCAAGGGCTTCATGGCGCCAGCTGCGGGCAGCGGAAGTCGCTGAGTTCGCGCAGCGAAAACGGGTGGACGATGGAGCCGGTGCGCAGCTCGAATTCAGCCGTGCGCGCACCCTGCTGCAACGTCAGTTTCAGCCGGTCGGGCACACCGGTGGGCACGAGCTTGCCGCGGGCGACGAAGCGCAGTGTCGACCAAGGGCCGTCGCTGACGAAGCCTGAACCTGCGGCCTCGCCGTCGAAACTGAGCGACACGCCACCGCGCGCCGGCCACTGCAGGACCAGACCGCGGCCAGCGGCCGCACCTGCGGCGATGGCCGTCCTGGTGCCATCGGCTTCGAGCACCGCGCCCCTGGCGCCCGCATCCAGCGACACCGGCACGAGCTCGAAACGCAAGGCAGCGCTGGGCTGGCCGGGCAGGGCCACGGGGAAGAAGGCGTCGCGAATCGCCGCGGCGCGCTGGAACTGCGCGATGTCGGCGGCCGAGACGGGTGACGGTCCGCCAGCGTTGACCGGCCGCCAGGGTTTCTGGCTGGTGTCGACGAGGCTGCGAAGGTTCTGCGTGAAGAACTGGTCGAACGCGCCATTCGGGCCGAATAGGCGCACGAAATCGTCCATCGGCATGTCGGGCGCAGCAGCGTCGCGGCGGAACGGGAACCGCGTTTCAACGCCCTTGCAGAACGGTGCGAGCTGCGCCGCGGCCGCAGCCGCCACACTGGCCTTGGTACCGCCGGCGCGCACCGCCGCAGACGATTGCGAAGCCGTCAGCAGCCAGCTCGCCAGCGGTTCGGGGGCACGCTGCGCTTCGGCGGCCAGGCGCTGCCCGGGGTCCAGCCCGGCTGCAGCCGGTGCCGGCAGGCTGCCCGGCGCAGCCGTGGCGACCTGGGCGACCTGCGCATACATCTGGTTCAGCAGGGCCACGATCTCGTCCAGCGGTTTGCCAGACATCTCGCGCAGCGGCTTGAAGTGGGCTTCGACGGTTTCGGCCACCACGGCCACGGGGTCCGACGCGGCGGCTTGTCCGCCCAGCGCCTCGGCGACCCGGCTGCCTGCCTGCAGGGGCTTGGCGGCAGCATCCGCGCCTGTGCCCAGGGCACCGCCACCCAAGGCCTTCGGCACCGCCTTGGCCACCTTCTGGGCGGTCTTGCTTGCGTCGGCCGCCGAAGCGGCACTGACGGCGCCTGAAGCTGCACCCGCAGGCGCAGCAGGGGCGGTGCCTGGAGACAGCTGGCGCGCTATCCCCTGCAACAGGTCGCGCATCGGCGAATTCGGTGCACCCAGTACGTTCAAGGCCTCGGCTGCCTTGGTCGGCCCTTCGAAGGGTGCCAGCGCGATCGACTGGATCAGCCTTTCCCATTCGACGATGTAGTCGCGCGCGTATTCGCGCAGCACCGCAGTTTCCAGCTGCTGGGCATCGGCGGCGACGGCCGTGGCCTCGGGGCCAAGCACCCAGCTTTCCGAAGCGGCTTCCTGAATCGCCTTGGGCAGGCGTGGCAGCACACTGCGGTGCAGCCCCTCGGCCGTGAACAGGCCAGGGACCGACGCCTGGGCGATGGGCTGGCCGGAGCGCAGCACGAACAGCCGCTGGCCGCTCAGGCCCAGCGAGTCGACCGGACGCCAGGGCGCCACGTCGGTGGTCGCGGAACGCAGGCGGGCATACACGCGCTCGGACATCGGCAAGCGCGAGAACACGCGCCGCGCCTCGTCGACCAGTGCGCCGTCGATCGGGTAGGTGGCGAAATCGGTGGACAGCAGCGCGTCCAGGTGCCCCATCAGCGCCTCGCGCTGAGCTGCGGCCACGGCACCGGGGTAGGCCTGGGCCCAGTCGGCGGCCATCCATTCCTGGATCAACGATGCGTCGAGCGGACCCTGCCGTCCCAGCATCAGGTAGACGCGGGTGGCCACGTACAGGTAGGCCGGCTTCTGCATCTCGCGTCTGATCTGGCCTTCCAGCCGTGCCAGCATGCGCGGCAGCATCGTGCGTTCGAGCGCATGCTTGTAGGCCATCTGGCCGGCCGTCACCAGCTTTTCCTCCTGGCTCAGGCCGAGGCGGCCG
>JANOBX010000121.1:0-6480 GCA_031411875.1 Burkholderiales bacterium
GGTCGCCAGCACCCGCAAGCCCCGCAATGCGCGCCAGCCGGCACACGCCGACGCCTGAACCCTCATCGGGTGGGCGTGATGCCGACGAGCCGCGCCCGCCCTTCGAAGCTCATTCAACGATCGAAGGAAACCATCATGTACTCGACCCCGACACTGGCGACCCGCTTTGCCCGCAACACCCGCGTGATGCGTGGCGACCAGCCCCTGAGCGAAGACCAGATGCGCGCCGCGGCGCCGTCCATCTTCGCCGAGGGCAAACACGCGAGCCGCTCCGAGCGCTACACCTACATTCCCACCATCGATGTCCTGCGCGGCTTGCGCAAGGAGGGTTTCGAGCCCTTCATGGTCGCCCAGGGCGCCAGCCGTGTCGAAGGCAAGGCGGAGTTCACCAAGCACATGATCCGCATGCGCCACGCCGGGCAGGTGCAGACCCGGCCCGAGGCGAACGAGATCATCCTGATCAACAGCCACGACGGCGCCAGCTCGTACCAGATGCTGGCCGGCATGTTCCGCTTCGTCTGCTGCAACGGCCTGGTGGTTGGCGAGGTGGTGGAGGACATCCGCATCCCGCACAAGGGCAACATCCAGGGCGAAGTCATCGAAGGCGCGTTCCGCGTGCTCGACGAGTTCGAGGCCGTGGGCGAGCACACCGAGGCGATGAAGGCGCTGCAGCTCGCGCCGCCCGAGGAGATCGCCTTCGCAACGGCCGCACTGGCGCTGCGTTTCGGTGAGCGTGGCGTGGAGGAGACCGGCGGGCACCGGCCGGCCCCCGTCACCGCTGAGCAGCTGATCGAGGCGCGCCGGCCTGAGGACATCGGACACAGCCTGTGGACGACGTTCCAGCGCGTGCAGGAGAACGTGATCCGCGGTGGCCAGCCCGGCCGCAGCGCCCAGGGGCGCCGTCTGCAGACCCGGCCGGTGGGCAGCATCGACCGCGGCGTGAGCCTGAACCGCGCGCTGTGGATGCTGGCCGAGGAGATGCGCAAGCTGAAGGGCTGAGCGAACGGCGATGACTTTCCGACGAAAGTCATCGCCTTCGGCGCCGCCGGCCGGCCCGACCATCGGGCCGGCCGTCCCACACGCATCCGAGGAATCTCATATGGGCCACGACACCATCGATGCCGAGCTTGCCGCCTGCGATGCGCTGTCGCTCCGTGCCACGCAGGCCGGCGCCCAGGCGTTCGGCCGCTTGCTCAAGCTTGCCGAGGAGCGCGACTCCGGCCAGATCCCGCGCATCGCGCGCTTCCTGGCCGCCACGTACAACGGCCAAGCCTTCCAGCTCGACCTGTTCGAGCTCCGTGCCGTCGACATCGTCATCAGCAACGACATGCTGTCCTGCCTGGACGCGCTGCGCTGGGGCCGTGCCGACCTGCACACGCTCATCCCCGAAGGTGACGCCCGAGTGCGTGCCGTCATCGAGCGCTGGGGCCTGCGCTGGCCAGAAGGCGACTGATCCAGCGCCACCATGACACCGATGATTCTTCGCTGAGATTCATCGCTGCCACCGCCCTGAAGTGGCCCGACCATGGGCCTGGCGCGTTCGCGTCGGTACGTGACTCCGGATACGCGCGCTCGCCGGCCTGCACTTCGTTTCGGCCGGCTCGCGCGGCCCGGCATCGGTCCATCGAGGGCCGGCTGCCGGGCAGACCAAACACCACCACTGCCACGGCGCGCCCACCTCGCGGGCCGGTGCCTCGTGCCCGCACCCTTGAACGCATTGGCAGGAGGTATCCCGATGAAGACACTGGTGCTGTGCAACCAGAAGGGCGGTGTCGGCAAGAGCGCCGTCGCAACGCTGCTCGCCTACCACCTGGCCCACCGGGGTCAGCGGGTACTGGCCATCGACCTGGACCACCAGGGCAACTTCACCAAGCCGCTTCGCCTGTCCGGCCGCGCTGCGCCTGCGGCCTTCGGCGCCGATGCACTGATGACCGGAACGGCGCCCGCACTGCCGGCACAGCCCTTCGTGCTGGTGCCGGGCGACCGGGCGCTGCTCGGGCTGGAGCGGCAGCCCACTCAGCACACGCCGTTCGCCCGCAACTTCCGCAGCTTCCTCGCCGCCGTGAACGGCGATTTCGATGTGTGCGTGATCGACACCAACCCGAACCCCGACATTCGAGTGATTGCTGCGCTGGCGTCGGCCGACTTCGTGCTGTCGCCAATCCAGCTCAACCAGGAGGCGATGGACGGCGTCAGCGGGCTGCTCAATCACGAGCGTGTCGGCCTACGCAAGATCAAGGCGGTGCTGAACTCCAAGCTCGTCCTGATCGGTCTGCTGCCGACGCTGGTTGAGCCGACACCGTTCCAGAAGGCGAACTTCTTGCAGGTCGTCCAGCAGTACCACCCGCTGATGATCCGCATTGGCGACGGGCCGGGAGACTTCGCCTCGATGCCCCGTCGCTCTTGTATCGCAGAAGCTCAGGCAGAAGGCGCCGTGCTGTGGGAGATGAAGAAGACCGCGGCGCGTGATGCCTGGCGCGAGATCGAGCCCAGCCTGCAACGGATCGGCGACATCGTGATGGCCCCGGCCAAGACTTCGGAGGCGAACCATGCCGCTGCAGCTTGACGACCTGGCGGCGCTGGACGCGCCGACCCTGGAAAACACAGGCCAGCCGCTGATGCTGCCCGTGGCATCGATCGACGAGGACCCGGAGCAGCCGCGCCGCGAGTTCGAGGACAACCGCCTCGAAGACCTGGCCGAGACGATCCGCGCCCGCGGGGTGCGTCAGCCGATCTCGGTGCGTCCGAACCTGCAGGCGCCGGGGCGCTGGATGCTCAACTTCGGCGCCCGTCGACTGCGTGCTTCGAAGATGGCCGGCATGGCCGAGATCCCGGCCTTCATCGACACCACGGCCGACAGCTACGACCAGGTGATCGAGAACGAGCAGCGCGAGGGTCTCAGGCCACTCGAGCTGGCGCTCTTCGTGCAGAAGCGCATCGCGCTCGGCGACAACCAAGCCGAGATCGCCAAGCGCCTCGGCAAAAGCCGCCAGTGGGTGACCCTGGCCACCGCACTGATCGAGCCGCCGGACTGGCTGCTGCAGGCCTACCGTGAGGGCCGGTGCCGCGGCACCAACGAGCTCTACGACCTGCGACGCTTGCATGGCGAGCATGGCGACGCGGTAGAGGCCTGGGCCGCTCAGCAACCCACGATCACCCGGGACCGGCTGGCGGAGTTTCGTGCAACGCTGGAGCGCCGCACGGCACCCGTGCCGGCGCCTGCGGGTGCCGCCGCGCAGCCGACCGGCGCCGCCGACGTGGCCGACGACGATCCTGGGGCAGATGCAGCCACGCAGACAGCGCCGAGGGGCCTGGCATCACCGGCTGACCCTCGCGGCGTCTCTACCCGCCCGGTATCACCCGACGCTCCCATCAGGTCCGATCAGCGCGTCCACGTCGAGTTCGAGGGGCATGACTACCAGCTGGTGGTCTCGGTGGTCCCCGACCACGTCGGCTGCATGTACGTGCGCCCCTTGACGGGTGGACCGCGCCGCCTAGCACCTGTCGCCGCGCTGAAGCTGCTGGGGTTCGTAGGCGGCTAAGACCTGAGCGACTGAGCCTGTCAATCGGATTGACAAGGCCGAGTTCGTCGCGCGTGGTCTGCGCTCGCATGACGGAGCCAATCGCATGGGCGACTGCGTGAGGGCCGAGGTGTCAATCCGATTGACAACATCGGCCGCGCAACTGTCGCCCATCCTCATCCCCAAGGGCACGCGGCCGGCACGAGTGCCTGGCCTCGCTTTGCCTTTCGGCTTGTCAATCCGATTGACACGGGGCCTTCGCTTCGCCCGGCCCGCGATGATTCTGGCTTCGGAATCATCGGCCTTGAAGCCTCGATCCGAGCCAATACTGAATGCGTAGGTGAGTGCAGAGATAGGCGCTGTGGCGCCGTTGTCTGACACGCTCCGCATGTCAGGAGGCTCGGGTATGGCACCCTCGTCACGTGATCGACTCAGCGTCGATCTGCATGGTCTGAAAGCCGCGCTCGTTGAGCGCGCGCGGCTTGCCGGTACGTCGCCCTCAGGCTGGGTTCGGGCGACGCTTGCAGAGGCTCTGGGTGACCCCGCAGAGCCAGTCAGCGACGCCAGGCCGCCACGCTTCGAAGCGCACGGCGTGAGCCGCGTGCGGCTCACGCTCCGCATGTCCCGCGCAGACGCATCTGCGGTCCTGGCTGCTGCCCGGCTGGCGGGGCAGCCTCCGGGCGACTTCGTCGCTGACTTGCTAGCGGGGCAACCTGTATCGATGCCGGCCAGCGACCGTGCCGAGACTGTCGGAGCGCTTATCGCGGCGTGTGCCGAGCTGTCGACCTTCAGCCGCAACCTGAGCCACCTGGTGTCGCTGTTGCGGCAGGGTGCCTTCCGGCCGGCCGAGGAGTACCGGCCGATGCTGGCCACGCTGAGCCATGACGTGCGCGAGCACCTCGATCACCTCACTCGTTCGCTGGTTGATCTACAGCCTCGCCGGGGCAGCGGGATGCAACAGCGCCGTGGCGGCACAACCCGGCCAGGAGCACGGGCATGACCCAAGATCAGAGTATTGACGGCGTGCTGCTCCAGTGGGGAGACCGGCTCTTCTATCCGGGCAACCGGATCGTGCACGCCCGCCCACAGCCCAAGCTCAGCGGGCTCACCTCACGTCAGCGGGCCGCCGCCATTCGCGCGCGCATCGAGGCGACCGTGGTGCGTCGTGCGCCGCAAGTGATGGTGAAGGTCACGGGCGGTGGGCGTGGCATGAAGGCCATTGCCGCCCACTTCCGATACATCAGCAAGAACGGCCGTCTCGACATCGAAGACGACCGCGGCGAGGTTTCGCGCGGCAAGTCGGCACTTCACGGGCTCGCTGACGACTGGCGCTACGGCGGCACGTTCATCGACGACGCGGGCGATCGGCGTGAGGCATACAACATCATGCTGTCGATGCCGCGGGGCACGGATCCTCTGGCGGTGCAACGCGCGGCGCGGGAGTTCGCCAAGGTCGAGCTCGCGGACCACAAGTACGTGATGGTGTTGCACGACCACCAAGCCAACCCGCACGTACACATCAGCGTTCGGGCCGAGTCGAGGCATGGCAAGCGCCTGAATCCGCGCAAGGCCGACCTGCACCGGTGGCGAGAAACCTTTGCCGAGAAGCTGCGTGATCAGGGCATCGAAGCCGAAGCGACGCGTCAGGCGACTCGCGGGCGCGACAGGAACTACGACACCCTGTGGCGGCTGAAGGCCCGGCAGGACGGGCGCCTGCGAACCACGCGCCCTGGGTCCAAGGCTACGGCCGCGGCGCAGGCGACGCGAGCGCAGGCCGTCGAAGCTTGGATGCACGTGGGCAAGGCGCTGGCTACTTCCGGGGATGCGGACGACCGCAAGCTGGCCGGCGCCATCGCCGCGTTCATCAGGGAGATGCCGACCCTTCAGGCGGCTGTTCCGCAACGGGCCACGCCGAAAGCGACACCGCAGCCAAGACCGATAGACATCGGCCCGCAACGATGAGGGGCCAATCTCGCAAGATCATCCCGGCGCCGGCTACTTTCCCTGCATCTCTATCGCCGCCTTGTACTCGGCCGCGAAGTCCACGCCGGTGTCCATCGTCGGGTCGATCTGCTGAAACGCCGCGTACATGATGGCCAGGAGATGCAGGCCCGAGAACTTGCCTGGCAGCGCCTTGAGGCTGTACTTCTCGTCGGGATCGTTGATGTCCAGACCGCCCCGTCCGAGGATGGCAATTTCCAGCGCAATGGCCTGGCGCTTCTGCGCGCCTTGCTTCTTGAAGGTGTCCAGCGCGCCCGCGATGTACATCATCACGTCGGGCCGGAAGCCGCCGACCGAGTTGGACTTCACCTGCCGGTGGGCGAACGCGGTGCGTGCCTTCTCGGCCTGCTCCGCCATCGGCGAGTTCGGGTGCTCCTGGATAAAGCGGCGGTAGAGCTGGTCGGCTTCCTCGTCGGCCTCCCGCGTTTCCAGTTGCTCCAGTGCCGTGGCAAGGCCAAAGATGGCCTGTGGATCGTCAGGCATCAGGTCGAGCGCGCGGCGCAGGTGCTGCACCGCCTCATCGATGCGATTGAACCCGATGAGGATGCCGCCCAGGTTGCGACGCGTGTAGCCGTCGTTGGGATCCGCCTGCACCGCCTTCTCGAACGCTTCGAGCGCCGGCTCGGGCTTGCGCATGCGGTGGTAGGCATTGCCGATGCCGACCCAGGCGTGGGCGTGGCCCGGGTCAAGCTGCACCGCGCGCTTCAAGCGGATGATGGCCTCGTCGTACTGGCCCAGTTCGCTGTAGGCGATGCCCAGGTTGTAGAGCACCGCGGCATCGGCGGGCGCCGACTTGGTGAGGCTTTCGAGATACGGCACAGCCTCGGCTATGCGGCCGGATCGGAGCATCGGCATCACGAAGTCGAGCGCCGAGGCCGTCGCCGCGAACGCCATCACGGTGATCTCTTCGTCGTCTACCGTCACCATGGCCGTCTGGCCCTGCGCCGCGTACTCGGCA
>JANOBX010000122.1:0-8172 GCA_031411875.1 Burkholderiales bacterium
TCGCCCATTTCGCCTTCGAGTTCGGCCTTGGGCGTGAGTGCGGCCACCGAGTCGATGACGATGAGATCGATGCTGCCGCTGCGCACCAGTGCGTCGACGATTTCCAGGGCCTGTTCGCCGGTGTCGGGCTGGCTGATCAGCAGGTCCTGCAGGTTGACGCCGAGCTTCTGCGCATATTGGATGTCGAGCGCGTGCTCGGCGTCGATGAAGGCGGCCGTGCCACCCTGTTTTTGCATTTCGGCGATGACCTGCAAGGTCAGCGTGGTCTTGCCCGAGGACTCCGGGCCATAGATTTCGACCACCCGTCCGCGCGGCAGGCCGCCGACGCCGAGCGCGATGTCCAGGCCCAGCGAGCCGGTGCTGACCACCTGGATATCCTCGATGACTTCGCCTTCGCCCAGGCGCATGATCGAGCCCTTGCCGAATTGCTTTTCGATTTGCGCCAGTGCAGCCTGGAGGGCCTTGGCCTTTTCGGTGTTCAGGGCTTTGACGGGTGCGTCCATGGGGTTTTCTCCTGGCTGAGCCGGCATTGGTGTGTGGGTCGGGATTATGTCAGAGACTGGATATCTGTACAGCTCTTTCAGGGGCCCGCTGGCTGGGGATGGTTTGACAGCGGTCAACCCCCGAAAGGGCCGGCTGCCTAGAATTTGAAAGCCATGCCGGCAGGCACAACTACAAGCCGTTGGAGACTCGAACGATGCGCATCCTCATCGCTGAAGACGACCAGGTGTTGGCCGACGGCCTGTTGCGATCCCTGCGCGCCGCCGGCTATGCCGTCGATCAGGTGGGCAGCGGCACCGAAGCCGATGCGGCGCTCGCGGCCCACGAATTCGACGTCGTCATCCTCGACCTGGGGCTGCCCAAGCTGCACGGTTTCGAAGTGCTGCGCAAGTTGCGCGGGCGGGGCAGCAGCGTGCCGGTGCTCATCCTCACGGCGGCCGACAGCGTCGAGCAGCGGGTGAAAGGGCTGGACCTGGGCGCCGACGACTACATGGCCAAGCCGTTCTCGTTGCAGGAACTGGAAGCGCGCGTGCGCGCGCTCACCCGCCGTGGTTTGGGAACGGCGTCGCACCTGCTCAAGCACGGCCCGCTGACCTTCGACGCCACCGGCCGCGTGGCCTACCTGAACGACCAGATGGTGGAACTGTCGGCGCGCGAACTGAGTTTGCTCGAGGTGTTGCTGCAGCGTTCAGGCCGCCTGGTCAGCAAGGATCAGCTCGTCGAGCGCCTGTGCGAATGGGGTGAAGAGGTCAGCAACAATGCCATCGAGGTCTACATTCACCGCTTGCGCAAGAAGATCGAGCAGGGCCCGGTGCGCATTGCCACCGTGCGCGGTCTGGGCTATTGCCTGGAGAAGATTGCCGCCTGACCGCGCCGGGCCGGTGCGCCCGGAGTCCCGATGAGCGGTCCGTCGAAGCCGGAACCCCGCACCGGCCGCTGGGCGGTGCTGCGCGACACCCTGGGACCGCTGAACCCGCACGAGCCGCGCTCGCTGTTCGGCGAGATCCTGGACTGGATGCTCGCCCCCTTCCTGCTGCTGTGGCCGATGAGCCTGGTCATCACCTGGCTGGTGGCGCAGACCATCGCGAACCGGCCCTACGACCTCGAACTCGGCGACCGCGTGCAAAGCCTGGCACGCCAGGCCCTGGCAGTGGCGCCGGCCGAAGCCAGCGAGCCGGCCCTGGCGCGCGCGGAGCTCGAACGGGCCGCCAAGGTGTTGCTGAGCACCGAGGCCGATGAAGACGCGCTGTACTTCCAGGTGCTGGGGCGGCGCGGCGAGCTGCTGGCGGGTGACGCGCGGCTGTCGGTGCCGGAGCAGACCGGCGGTGCTGCCCAGACCAGCGGCATCGTGCGCTACCGCGACGAAGTCCTGGCCGAAGAGCCGGTGCGCGTGGCCTACCTCTGGCTGGCCGCTGGCCCGCACGTGGCTGGAGACAGCGACGCCCTGGTCCAGGTTGCGGAAACTCTGGGCAAGCGCTCGCGCCTGGCCACCGAGATCGTCAAGGGCGTGGTCCTGCCGCAGTTCGTCATCCTGCCGCTGGCCGTGGTGCTGGTGTGGTTTGCGCTGACGCGCGGCTTTCGGCCGCTGGCGCTGCTGCAGCAGACCATCCGCGACCGAGAGAGCCACGACCTGAGTCCGATCGACGAGCGCGACGTGCCCGACGAGGTGACGCCGCTGGTGCGCAGCATCAACGACCTGCTGCAGCGCCTGGACAAGTCCATGGGCGCGCAGCGCCACTTCCTGGCCGATGCCGCGCACCAGCTGAAGACGCCTCTGGCCGGCCTGCGCACCCAGGCCGAGCTGGCCGGGCGCGAGATCGACAGCGGCCGCGCCGACGCCGCCACCTTGCGCCATTCGCTGCAGCAGATTGCCCGCTCGAGCGAGCGCGCGGCGCACATGGTCAACCAGCTGCTCGCCATGGCGCGTGCCGAGGACCACGGCACGATGATCCGGCGCCAGCGCGTGGACCTGGCGGCCGTCGTCCGCGACGTCGTCCGCGACTTCGTGCCACGGGCCATGGAGCGCCGCATCGACCTGGGTTACGAAGGGCCTACCAGCTGGGGCGAGGGTGCGGCCGCCGAGACGCCGGCCACGCAGATGATGGGCGAGGCCATCCTGCTGGGTGAGCTCACGCGCAACCTCGTCGACAACGCCCTGGCCTACACACCCCCGGGCGGCACGGTCACGGCGAGGGTGCTGCCAGACCCGTTCGGGCAGGTGGTGGTGCTGCAGGTCGAGGACACCGGCCCCGGCGTTCCGCCGGCCGAGCGTGCGCAGGTGTTCCAGCCGTTCTACCGTGCGCTGGGCACCCAGGTGGACGGCAGCGGCCTGGGCCTGGCGATCGTTCAGGAAGTGGCCCAGCGCCACGGCGCCGAGGTGACGCTCGCCGACGCCCACCCGCGCAGCAGCGGCGGGCCGCCGGGGGCCTTGTTCACGGTGCGGTTCCCGGTCGACCTGCCGGCCGCCTGAAGGCTGCCCGGCAGCCCGACGGCACTCACCGCGCTCAGCTCTGCAGCAGCCTTCGGCTTTTCGCCACCGACATCAGGATGCCCAGCCCGAGCCCCAGCGTCACCATGGCCGTGCCGCCATAGCTGACGAACGGCAGCGGCACGCCCACCACAGGCAGGATGCCACTGACCATGCCCATGTTGACGAAGGCATAGCTGAAGAAGTTCATGGTCACGGCGCCTGCAAGCAGCCGCGTGAAGACGGTTGGCGCCTCGGCCGCGATCATCAGGCCGCGAAGGATCAGGAAGACGAAGCCGACCAGCAGCACCATCACGCCGAACAGGCCGAACTCCTCGCAGAAGGCGGCGAAGATGAAGTCGGTGGTGCGCTCGGGAATGAATTCCAGGTGGGTCTGCGTGCCTTGCATGAAGCCCTTGCCGAAGAGGCCGCCGCTGCCGATGGCGATCATGCCCTGCAGGATGTGGAATCCCTTGCCCAGCGGGTCGCGGGTCGGATCGAGCAGGGTGCAGACGCGGTTCTGCTGATACTCGCGCAGCACCGGCCAGCGCAGGCCGGGTTCGCAGATGTCGCCGCTGAAGAACACCAGCAGCACCGCCCCGAGCAGCACCACCCCCACGGCCGGAAGCACCAGCCGCCAGCTCAGGCCAGCGAAGAAGATGAGGTACAGGCCGCCGAACAGGATGAGCAGGGCCGTGCCCAGGTCGGGCTGCTTGGCCACCAGCACCACGGGGGCGGCCAGCAGCAGGCCCGCAACCAGGAAGTCGGGCACGGTGAGCTGGCCCTCGCGCTTCTGGAACCACCAGGCCAGCATCAAGGGCGCGGCGATCTTCAGGATCTCGCTCGGCTGGATCACGGTGACGCCGATGTCCAGCCAGCGTGTCGCACCCTTGCGGGAAATGCCGAACAGCGCCGTGGCGATGAGCAGGGCGACCCCCAGCGTGTAGAGCGGCACGGCCAGGGCCTGCAGTCGCTGCGGCGGCACCTGGGCGACCACGAACAGCACGGCCAATGCGATCAGCATGTTCCGGCCATGGTCGACGAAGCGCGTGCCGTGGTCGTAGCCGGCCGAATACATCGCCACCAGACCGATGGCCGACAGGAAGCCGATGGCCAGCATCAGCGGCCCGTCGAAGCCATGGAACAGACGCAGCGCCTGGCGCCAGACCGGCTGGCGTTCGAAGACGGCGTTCATGGCAGCGCCGTCATGGCCTGCCGCAGCACGGCTTCAAGGCGCCACTCCCGGCAGGGGCACGTCCACCGCCCGCCGTGGCGTGCCGATGGGCGCGCTGCTCTTGCCGATGCGGGTGGCCGCCAGGTCTTCCTCGCTGGGGTAAAGGCCGAGCAGCAGGTAGTCGAAGACGCGCCTGGCGATGGGTGCGGCGGCCTCGGCGCCGAAGCCGGCGTTTTCCACCACCACGGCCAGGGCCACGGTGGGCTGGTCCACGGGCGCCATCGCGATGTAGAGCGAATGGTCACGCTGGTGTTCCTCCAGCCGGCTGGCGTCGTAGCGCTGATTGGCCTTGATGCCGATGGCCTGGGCCGTGCCGGTCTTGCCGCCGCTCTGGTATGGCGCCCCGGCGAAGACGCGGGTGGACGTGCCTTCCTGCGTCACGGCATAGAGCGCGCGGTTGACCACGGCGACGTGTTCCGGCTTGTAAGGCAGCGGCGGCTGTGCCTCGCTAGCCACGCGGCGGCGTTCGTGGGTGATGACGTCCTCGATCTCGCGCACCAGCCGCGGCAGGAAGCGCTGGCCGCCGCTCACCAGCGTCGCCGTGGCGCCGGCCAGCTGCAGCATGGTGAAGTTGTTGTAACCCTGGCCGATTCCCAGCGAGATCGTTTCGCCGGCATACCAGCGCTGCTGCTCGGGCTTCTTGAAGGCGCGCTTCTTCCACGCCGTCGACGGCAGCAGGCCCGTGACCTCGCCTTCCAGGTCGATGCCGGTGCGCTGGCCGAAGCCCAGGGGCGACAGGTACTCGTGCATGAGGTCCACGCCCATCTCGTTGGCCAGCGAGTAGTAGTAGACGTTGCTGCTCTTGACGATGCTGCGCGTCAGGTCCACCGGTCCCAGGCCGCGGTCCCCATGGCTGCGGAAGGTGTGGTTGCCGAAGGTGAAGGTGCCCCCGTCGTTGATGGTGGTGGCGGCCGTGCGCTTGCCGCTTTCAAGTGCCGCCAGCGCCATGAAGGGCTTGAAGGTGCTGCCCGGCGGGTAGGTGCCGCGCAACGCGCGGTTCAGAAGCGGTCGGTCGATGCTCTCGTTCAGCTCTTTCCAGCTCTCGACGTCGATGCCGTCGACGAACAGGTTGGGGTCGAAGGTGGGCTTGCTGACGAAGGCCAGCACCTCGCCATTGCGCGGGTCGATGGCCACCAGCGCGCCGCGGCGGCCACCGAACATGTCTTCCACCAGCGCCTGCAGGCGGATGTCGATCGACAGCACGAGCTTGTCGCCCGGGGTCGGCGGGTGGCTGTTCAGGCGGCGGACCGCGCGGCCTCCGGCGCTGGTCTCGACTTCCTCGAAGCCGGTCTTGCCGTGGAGTTCCTGTTCGTACTTCTGCTCCAGCCCGAGCTTGCCGATGTATTCGGTGCCCTTGTAGTTGTCCTGGATCTCGTCGTCCCAGTCGGCCATTTCCTTGCGCTCGGCCGGGTTGATGCGGCCGATGTAGCCGAGCAGGTGGCTTCCAGTCTCGCCGAGCGGGTAGTTGCGGAACAACCGTGCCTTGATGTCCACGCCTGGAAAGCGGAAGCGCTGTGCCGTGAAGCGCGCCACCTCCTCGTCGCTGAGCTTGGTCCGCAGCGGCAGCGAGTCGACGTTCTTGCTGTCGTCCAGCAGGCGCTTGAAGCGGCGCCGGTCGCGCGAAGGCACCTCCACGAGTCCGCTGATCTCGTCGATGAGGGCGTCGATGGCGGCAGGGCTGCGGTTGGCCAGGCGAGCGGGCGTGACTTCCAGCGTATAGGCCGAATAGTTGGTGGCCAGCACGACGCCGTTGCGGTCGACGATGAGGCCGCGGTTCGGCACCACGGGCAGCACGGCGATGCGGTTGGCCTCGGCCTGCGTGGCCAGGTCGTCGTGCCGGATCACCTGCAGATGCACCATGCGCCAGGAGATCAGCACGAAACCCAGCAGCACCAGCAGCCCGGCCGCCAGCAGGCGACCGCGGAAGCGGCCGATCTCCTGTTCGACGTCCTTGAATTCGGTCATGGAAGGGGCCTACAAAGGCCGATTCTGATCGGGATCGGGCGCACGGCGCTGGGGTGCCAGCAACAGCACCGACACCACGGGCCACAACAGCGCTTCGAACACTGGGGCGAGCAGCCCGGTCCAGCCCGGAAACATGCCGCCGGCCAGCATGCGGATGGCCAGCAACACCAGGTGCACCCCCACGAACAGCGGCAGCACGTGGAGCGCCTGCTGCAGCGGCCCGAACCAGAGGATGCGGCGATGGATGGTGATGGCGCCGAAGCTCAGCAGGGTGTAGGCCAGCGCATGGTGGCCGAGGATGGCGCCCTGGTGCACGTCCAGCAACAGGCCGAACAGGAAGGCCACGCCCACGCCCACACGGCGCGGCTGGTGCACGTTCCAGAACACCAGCGTCAGCGCCAGCAGGTCGGGCAAGGCCGGTGCGCGACCCAGCGGCAGCAGGTTGCTGGCCAGGGCCAGCAACAAGGTGAAGGCGATGAAGAAGGGGTTGACGGGCAGCAGCAGCTGGTCGGAACCGCGCGGCATGATCATGGCGCGAACCCCCGAGGCTGCCGCGTCATGGCGACACCTCGCGCTTGGGCGTTCGCAGCAGCCGGTCGGCGGCCACGGGCTGCGATGCGGCGGCCTCGGGCACCGCCGGCAGCTGCACGCTCAGCGGCTCCAGCACCAGCACATGGCGCACGCCGTCGCTGGCGGCGGCGGGTGCGAGGGTCACCCGCGCGAACCCGCCTTCGGCTCGGCGCTCGACCTGCGTGACCTTGGCCACCGGCAGGCCGGGTGGGTAGACGCCGTCCAGGCCGCTGGTCTGCATCTCGTCGCCGATCTGTACATCGGCGTTGCCCGACATGTAGCGCAGCTCCATGCCGGCCTGCGCGCCCGCCACGCCGCCGAAGGCCACGCTGCGCTGCTGCGTGCGCAGGTTCAGCACGGGAATGGCGGCGTCGCGGTCCGCCAGCAGGGTGACCTCGGCCGACAGCGGGAACACCCGCGTCACCTGGCCGAGGACCCCGGCTTCGTTGATCACCGGTGCGCCGGCGACCACGCCCTGGGTCTGGCCGCGGTCGATGAAGACCTTGCGCGAGTACGGGTCGGCGGCCTCGTACATGACCTCTGCAGCCAGGGTGCGCACGGCAATGGCGGCGCGCAGGTCCAGCAGGGCGCGCAGACGCTCGTTCTCGCGGGTCAGCGCTTCGCCGCGGGCACTGCTGGCGGCTTGCGCGGCCAGCACCCGGCGTGCGCTTTCGGCCTGGGCCTGGGCCTGGGCCAGACCCTGCATGTAGCCACTGCCACCCTGCCAAAGCTCGACCGGCACGGCCAGCGCGCGCTGGGCCGGCAGCAGGGCCACGGCCAGCGCCGCGCGCAAGGGCTCCATCCAGCGAAAGCGCACGTCGGCCACCATCAGGAACAGCGCCAGTGCTGAGAAGAAGATCAGCTTGCTCAGGGCCGATGGGCCCTGGCGGAAGAAGGGTGGCGGCGTGCGGTCGAGCGTTCCCAAGGGCATGGGGTCGCTCCAGCAGGCCGGCTGAAGGGCTTACTCTGAGGTGAAGATGGAGCCCAGGCGCTCCATCCGCTCCAGCGCCATGCCGCAGCCGCGCACCACGCAGGTCAGCGGGTCTTCGGCCACCAGCACGGGCAGGCCGGTTTCTTCGGCCAGCAGGCGGTCGAGGTCGCGCAACAGGGCGCCACCGCCGGTGAGCATCATGCCGCGCTCGGCGATGTCGGCGCCCAGTTCCGGCGGCGTCTGCTCCAGGGCATTCTTCACCGCGCTGACCATCTGGTTCAGCGGGTCGGTCAGGGCTTCGAGGATCTCGTTGGAACTGATGGTGAAGCTGCGCGGCACACCTTCGCTGAGGTTGCGGCCCTTGACCTCGATTTCCTTGACCTCGCTGCCCGGGAAGGCGCTGCCGATGTTCTTCTTGATCGATTCCGCCGTGGGTTCGCCGATCAGCATGCCGTAGTTGCGGCGGATGTAGTTGATGATGCTTTCATCGAACTTGTCGCCACC
>JANOBX010000123.1:0-3094 GCA_031411875.1 Burkholderiales bacterium
ACCGGGCCCGACCGCCTCATCGTCTCGTCCAACGACGCCTTCCTTGCCATCACGGGCTACAGCGAGCACGAGGTGCTGGGCCGTTCCTGTGGCTTCGTGCAAGGCCCCGACACTGACTCCAAGGTGGTGGCCAGCATCCGCGCGGCCTTGCACAGTGACACCGAGTTTGCCGGCGAGATTCTCAACTACCGCAAGGACGGCAGCACTTTCTGGAACGACCTGACGATCTCGCCGGTATTCGACGAGGCCGGTGTACTGAGTCACTACGTGGGCGTCACGCGAGACATCACCGACCGCAAGCTGGCGCAGACGGCGCTGGCGCGCAGCGCTGTGCTGCTGGACCGCACCGGCGAACTGGCCGGCGTAGGCGGCTGGGAGCTCGACCTGCGCAGCATGAAGCTCTCGTGGACACGGCAGACCTTCCGCATTGCCGAGATGGAGCCCCTCATGCCCCCCGCGCTGGAACAGGGCATCCAGCTGTTTGCCCCCGAGGCGCAGCCGCTGATCACCGCCGCGGTGCAGGCCGCCATCGACACCGGCACGCCCTACGACCTGGAATTGCCGCTGATCACCGCCCAAGGCCGGCAGCGCTGGGTGCGGACCCAGGGCTTCGCCGAGCTTCACGACGGCAAGGCGACCCGGATCTTCGGTACCTTCCAGGACATTACGGCCGACAGGCAGCGCGCGCTTGAACTCGATCAGCACCGCAACCACCTGGAGGACCTGGTGGCGCAACGCACCGCCGACCTCGCCGCCGCTCGCGAGCAGGCCGAGACGGCCAGCCGAGCCAAGAGCGCCTTCCTGGCCAACATGAGCCATGAGATCCGCACACCGATGAACGCCATCATCGGCCTGACCCACCTGCTGCGTCGCAACGGCGCCACGCCGGAACAGCGCGGCCGGCTGGACCAGATCGATGGCGCCAGCCAGCATCTACTCGCCATCATCAACGACGTGCTCGACCTGTCGAAGATCGAGGCCGGCCGCTTGGATCTGGAGATCACCGGCTTCGATCTGCCGACGCTCTTCGACGAAGTGCGCTCGATCATCGCGGAGTCTGCCGACCGCAAGGGCCTGGCGCTCGAGATCGACTGCGCGCAGGTGCCGCACTGGCTGCAGGGCGACCCGACGCGCCTGCGCCAGAGCCTGCTGAACCTGGCCACCAACGCGGTGAAGTTCACCGACCGCGGCCGGATCGTGCTGCGGGCCGAACGGCTAGATTCGGAGGAGGGAGGCCTGTTGCTGCGCTTTTCCGTGCAAGACACCGGCATTGGCATCACCGCCGAGCAGCAGGCGCGGCTGTTCCAAGCCTTCGAGCAGGGCGATGCGTCCACCACCCGCAAGTTCGGCGGCACAGGGCTGGGCCTGGCCATCACGCTGCGACTGGCCCAGCTGATGGGCGGCAAGGCCGGGGTAGACAGGCTGGCGGCGGGGGGCAGCCGCTTCTGGTTCACCGCACAACTGCAACCTGGCAGTGACCAGCCTGCGGCAGTGGGCGTGGCGGAGCCGAAGTGGATGGCCGACGAGTCCGAAGCCGCGGCCTTGCTGCGCCGGCACCACCGCAGCGCGCGCATCCTGCTGGCCGAAGACAACCAGGTCAACCGCGAGGTGGTGCAGGCGCTGCTGCAAAGCGTGGGTCTGTCCGCCGACATGGCTGCCGACGGCCTGCAGGCCCTGGAGAAGGCTCGCGCAGGCCGCTACGACGTGGTGTTGATGGACATGCAGATGCCGGTCATGAACGGACTGGAGGCCACCCGCGCCATCCGCGCCCTGCCGGGTTGGCAGGCCACGCCCATCCTGGCGCTAACGGCGAATGCCTTCAACGAAGACCGCCTGGCCTGCATCGATGCGGGCATGACCGACTTCGTTACCAAGCCGATGGTGGTGGCCGCGTTCTATGCGGCACTGCTCCGCGCGCTGATCCGGCCGGAAGACCGGCCCGAACCAGGCGCATCGACAGCCGAGGCGGGCCGGTCCGGCATTGCCGATGGCCCGGCCAGGGCCACGCTGGCGCGCCTGAGCGATGTGACCGGGCACGACCCAGCGCCGTGCCTGCAAACCTTAAGTGGCGACATCGAGAAGTACGTGCGCCTGCTGCAGATCTTTGTCGATGGCCACGCACAGGACATGGCCAAACTGGCCGACAGCGTGGCAGCCGGCGACCAGTCCGGCGCCCGCAACCTGACGCACACGCTGCATGGTGTCGCGGCCACCGTAGGGGCAAATGACATCGCATCGGCTGCCCGCCTGTTAGACAACGCCCTGCGGGCCGACCCGAGCGGCCTGCGGCTGTTGCCCGAGTTGGCTTCTGAAGTCCAGTCGATACGCGATGGGTTCGAGACCTTGGCTGCTGCGCTGAAGAGCTGAAGGGCTGGGGACGTCGCTGGCGTAACCGTGCTGCGAGAGTCGGCGCTGCTGTTTACACGTCCTGCTTTTCGCCCTTCTCCAGCTCGCTGAGGGCGCTGAAAAATCGGTACCCGTTGCGGCCTGCGCTCTTCACTGCATACAACGCTGCATCGGCATGGGCGATGAGTTCATCGCGGTCGCAGCCGTCCCTTGGGAACATCGCAATGCCCAGCGATGCCCCCACCGACAGTGCCTGGCCATCGATGACGCGATGCTGGCTGATGGCGGCAACGATGCGCTGGGCGATCTTCTCGACCTCGTCGTACCCGGCAGGGTTGTCGAGCACGACCACAAACTCGTCGCCACCCAGCCGTGCCACCGTGTCCGCATGCCGTACCAGCGCCAGCAGGTCCGACGCCACAGCCTTCAGCAGGCGGTCGCCGACGGCGTGGCCCAGGGTGTCGTTGACGGCCTTGAAGCGGTCCAGGTCGAGGAAGATCACGGCCACGCAGCGGTCTTCGCGGTCGGTCTGGCCGATCAGTTGACCCAGCCGCTCCAGCAGCAGCATCCGGTTGGGCAACTCGGTCAATGGGTCGTGGAAGGCCAGATGACGCAGCCGCTCGCTGTTACGCCAGCGCTCGGTGACGTCGCTGAACACCGAGACCCGACGCCCCGGTGTGCCCGGTTCGGCGTTGATCGCAGTCACCGCGCGCCACACCAGGAAGACATTGCCGTCGCGTTGCCGCGC
>JANOBX010000124.1:0-14935 GCA_031411875.1 Burkholderiales bacterium
GTACTTGTAGCTGTGGTACTGGCCCAGGATGCGCATGAAGCCCAGGTCGTACGAACCGCCGAAGTTGTAGGCCTTCACGTCGTCGATCATCGCGCCGGTGCGTTCGGTCACGCCATAGGCGAACGCCACGTTGATCGGGCCCGCGGCGTAGCCGATGCGGCCGCCGATGTACTTGTTGCCCGTGACACCTTCGCCCGCCGCCACGTTGAACTGGCCGTACAGACCACCCAGACCGCCGGGCAGGAAGTAGCCGATCATGTTGTTGGCACGCACCAGGGTGGTGGCACCGGAGTTGACGGCGGTAGTGATGGTGGCCGTGGTCATGAGGTTGGTCTGTGCCGCAACGCCGACCGTGTTGTACGGGTCGAACAGGGTATGCGTCCAGAAGGTCGGCGTGTAGTCGCGACCCAGGCGGATTTCGCCCCAATTGCCTGCCAGGCTGACCGTCGAGCGACGGGCCCAGGTCAGGCCGCCGGCGGCCGCGCCGGGAGCGACGTTGGCGGTGCCACCACCGGTGTCGGGCGCAATGGCCGCTTCCAGCCAGAAGCTGGCACGCAGACCGCCGCCCATGTCTTCGACAGCGCGCACGATGAACCGGTTCGAGGCGGCACCTTCAGGGCTGAGGGTTCTGACCTCGCCGCCAGGGTTCTTCACGCTGCGAGCTGCCAGGTCGATGATGCCGCCGATGTTCACCGACGACTGCGCCGATGCAGCACCGGCGATGGCCATCATGGAGGCCAGGGCGAGCAGGGATCTTTTCATTGCGTTTATCTCCTAGGTTGAATTCGAGGTCCCGGCCGCAAAAGACAGTGGCATGACGGTCAGCCGGACCGACCTCCATGTGGAAGTTCAATGAATTGCACCAGACGCGTCTGCATGTCCGCCTAGGCATAATCCTGGGGATGGTGCCTGCTGTTGCAGGTGCGCAACGAAACGAGCCCTTCGTCGCACCGAGTTGGTGCGTCCCATGTCAGTCGCCCGCAGGCCACGCCCCATGAACTTCACCGACCGCCTGTTGATCAGCCTGGACAACGCACTGCGAACCGTGGCGGGCTCGTCCCACGCCGGCCGGCCCAACCCGGCCAGCGCCCATGCCGACGCCGAGCTGGCGGCGCCCGACCGCGCGCTGTCGGGTGCGCTGATGCGGGTCAACCACGTCGGCGAGGTTTGCGCCCAGGCGCTCTATCAGGCACAGGCGCTCACCGCGCGCCACGAGGGCCTGCGTCAGCAGATGCAGCATGCTGCCAGGGAAGAAACCGACCACCTGGCCTGGACGCGGCAGCGCCTGGACGAGCTGGGTGCACGCCCCAGCCTGCTGAACCCGCTGTGGTATGCCGGCTCGTTCGCGATCGGGCTGCTCGCCGGGCGCCTGGGCGACCGCACGAGCCTGGGCTTCGTGGTCGAAACCGAACGCCAGGTCGAGCATCACCTCGTCGGCCATCTCAGCCGGCTGCCCGCAGCCGACGAACGCTCGCGCGCCATCGTCGCGGCCATGCAGGACGACGAGCGCCGCCACGCGGATGAAGCCCTGGATGCCGGCGCCGTGACGCTGCCTCACCCCGTGCGCTGGCTCATGAAGGGCGCTTCCCGTGTCATGACGGAGACCGCCCACCGCATCTAGGCGGGCGGCTTCAGGCTTCGACGATGTCGAAGCCGGTGCTGATTTCGGCCGTCTTGGCCAGCATGATGCTGGCCGAACAGTACTTTTCGTGGGACATGGCGATGGCTCGCTGCACCGCGGCTGCGGGCAGGGCGCGTCCGGTGACCGTGAACTGCATGTGAATGCGGGTGAACACCTTGGGGTCCTGGGGGGCGCGATCGGCTTGAACCTTCACGGTGCAGCCGCGGACGTCGTGGCGGCCGCGCTGAAGGATCAGCACCACGTCATAGGCGGTGCAGGCACCGGTGCCCGCCAGCACGGTTTCCATCGGTCGTGGCGCCAGGTTGCGGCCGCCGCCGTCGGGCGCACCGTCCATGGTGATGAAGTGGCCGCTGCCGGTTTCGGCGATGAAGCCCATGCCGGTGCCCGGCAGCCAGTTGATGGTGCATTCCATGGTGATCTCGCGCGATAGGCGACAGGGAAAAGACGTCGGATTCTCGCGTGGCGCTGACAGCAATGGTTTGCAGATGCATATTGCACCGCAGCAAAAGCGCCGTTAGACTGCAACGCATGGGTTGTCGACGACGACCCGCCGCTTGTCTCCTCCACCTCCTCCAATGGTGGATTCAGCCCGGTGCCGCAAGGCTCCGGGCTTTTTTCTGGCTGGCGCGGCTGCGGCCTATGATCGGCGCCCCTCGCCACCCGACGATTCCCGGAGCCCCCCGATGCCCGCAGGCGCCTCACGCCCACCTCTGTCGCCCGCGTCGTCAGCGCCCTCTGATGTGCGCGAACTGCGGGCCCAGGGCAAGCGCATCGCGGCGAGCTATCTGCAGCGCATCCTCACCGCCCGTGTCTACGACGTGGCCCGCGAGACCGCGCTGGACCCGGCGCGCAGCCTGTCGCGCCGCATCGGCAACCACGTGCTCCTGAAGCGCGAAGACCAGCAGCCGGTTTTCAGTTTCAAGCTGCGCGGGGCCTACAACAAGATGGCGCGGCTGGACGCTGCCAGCCTGAAGCGCGGTGTCATTTGTGCCTCGGCCGGCAACCATGCCCAGGGCGTGGCGCTGGCCGCGAAGCGGCTGGGCACGACGGCGGTGGTGGTCATGCCGGAGACGACCCCCAAGCTCAAGATCGACGCCGTGCAGGCGCTGGGCGGCGAGGTGGTGCTGCACGGCGACAGCTACAGCGACGCCTACGCCCACGCCTTGACGCTGCAGGCCGCGCGTGGCCTGAGCTTCGTCCACCCCTTCGACGACCCCGACGTCATCGCCGGCCAGGGCACGGTGGCCATGGAGATCCTGCGCCAGCACCAGGGCCCGATCGACGCCGTGTTCGTGGCCATCGGCGGCGGCGGGCTGATCTCGGGCGTGGCCGCGTACATCAAGGCCGTGCGGCCCGAGATCCGCGTCATCGGCGTTCAGACCGCCGACTCCGACGCCATGCTGCAGTCGGTGCGCCGTGGCAGGCGGGTGACATTGCCCGATGTCGGCCTGTTCTCCGACGGCACGGCCGTGAAGCTGGTCGGCGAGGAAACCTTCCGCGTGACGCGCGAGCTCGTCGACGACTACGTGGTGGTCGACACCGATGCCGTGTGCGCAGCCATCAAGGACGTCTTCCAGGACACCCGCTGCGTGCTCGAGCCGGCCGGGGCTCTGGGCGTGGCTGCCATCAAGCAGTACGCCGCGGCGCACAAGCTCAAGGGCCGGACGCTGGTGGCCATCACCTGCGGCGCCAACATGAACTTCGACCGCCTGCGCTTCGTCGCCGAGCGCGCCGAGTTCGGCGAGCAGCGCGAGGCGCTGTTTGCCGTCACCATCCCCGAAGAGCGCGGCTCGTTCAAGCGCTTCTGCGAGATGCTCGGCCCACGTTCGGTGACCGAGTTCAACTACCGCATCAGCGACGCCCGCCAGGCCCATGTCTTCGTCGGTCTGGCCATTGCCCGGCGCGAGGAGGCCGACAAGCTGGAGCGCCACTTCGTGCGCCAGGGCTTCGCCACGGTCAATCTCACCGACGACGAGTTCGCCAAGGAACACGTGCGCCACATGGTGGGCGGCCCCAGCGAACTGGCACGCGACGAACGCCTGTTCCGGTTCCAGTTTCCGGAGCGTCCGGGTGCATTGATGCGCTTTCTGGCCACCATGCATCCCGGCTGGAACATCAGCCTCTTCCACTACCGCAACCAGGGCGCGGACTACGGGCGCATCCTGGTCGGTATCCAGGTGCCGGCGGGCGACGAAGCGGCGTTCGACGACTTCCTGCGCACTCTGGCCTATCCCTGCATCGAAGAAACAGCCAATCCTGTGGCCGCCTTATTCCTGCGCCAGGCCAGCAGCGCCTGAATACACTCGGGCGCCATGGCCAACACCCGTTCGCTGGTCGCGCCGTCGACCAACCCGCTGCTGGAAAAGGCGCTGCGCGACAAGCTGCAGCGCCGCAACGAAGCCGGTGGCAGCCTGGGCGAACTGGAGCCCTTGGCGGTGCGCCTGGGGCTGATGCAGAACACGCTCAAGCCGCGCTTCCGCCGGCCGCAGCTGCTGATGTGCGCCGCAGACCATGGCCTGGCCGTCGACGGTCTGGAGCCCGCCGATCCGCGTCGCACCGCCGAGAGCGTGGCCCTGCTCCTGGACAACCAGTTGCCCCTGACCGTGTTCGCGCGCACCCAGGGCATGAGCCTGCAGGTGGTGGATTGCGGCATCGCCGACGAACTGCCCTCGCATGAGCGCCTGCTGGTGCGGAAGATCGCGCACGGCACGCGCAACGCCCGCGCCACGGCCGCCATGACCGTGGCCCAGGCCCATGCGGCCATCCGCGCCGGCATGGAAATCGCCGACCAGCTGGAAGGCAATGTCACGGTCATGGCCGGTATCGGCATGGGTGCGCACGAAAGTGCGGCGCTGATCCTGTCGAGGCTGACCGACTGCCCGGTGCGCGACCTCGTGACGTCCGGCACCGAGATGGACAGCGACCGCCTGGCTCATCTGCTGGTCATCCTGCAGGGCGCCCAGGGTCGCCATCGCGACATCGTCGAGCCGATCGAGGTCCTGGCGGCATTCGGCGGCTTCGAGGTCGCCGTGATGGTCGGCGTGATGCTCATGGCCGCCAGCAAGCGCCACCTGCTCGTGATCGACGGCGTGCCGGCTTGTGCCGCACTGATGGTGGCCGCGCGCATCGCGCCGCCGGTCACCGACTACAGCGTGTTCTGCCGCAGTCACACCCATCTGGGACTGGACCAGGCGCTGAACCTCTTCCACGCCTCGGCCCTGCTCGAACTGGGCATGGACAGCACCGACGGCACCGGCGCCACCCTGGCCTGGCCGCTGGTGCGCAGCGCCGCGGCGCTGCTGACGGAGGTCGCCGAAGGCGAGGAAGACGGACCCTCCCGGCCCGTGCCGCTGCACGACGCTTTCGAGGCTGTGACGATGCCGGCCGGCCTGGAGTTCCCGCCCTCCGGCGGCGGCGCCTGACGGGTTCGGATCAACGAAGCTGCGGCGCGGTGTCCTGCATCTCGGTGACCTCGGCCTGCTGCGGCTGGCCTTGGTTCAACAGCTGCTGCTGCATCGCCGGGTTGTAGCCCGGTGCGCCCGGTGGCGGCAGCATTTGCCGCGGGCCAGCCGGACCTCTGACGCCACCCTGCATCGGCACCTGCCCCTGGCCGCCAATCGACGGGAGCGTGCCGGTGGCCGGCGGTGGCAGGCCCGGCAGTTCCAGGCTGACCAGGGCCTGACCGCCGCGCGGACCCAGTTGTGCACCGCGCGCCTGCACGGATTGCAACACCGTGTTGCCGTCGACCGCCATGCCCACGCGATACGCCTTGGCCGGGTTGCCGTCGATGGCGATCAGCGCCACGCCCTCGCGCGCAGCCGCGGCGCTGCGTGGGCTGACGACGCCGACCAAGGTGAAGCGAGGGTCGGGCACGGGGACAGCTTCCGCTTCCGCCACAGGCGGGGGCGCGTCGACGCCGAAAAGACGGGTGAGGTCACCGCGCAGGTCGCCGCCAGGCTGTGCCACCACGGCCTCGGCCGGCATGGCCGGGGCCTGCACGAACACCCGCAGCCCCCAGAAGAAGGCGCTGGCCGCCACCAGGGCCCAGACGCCGAATGTCCACCAACGTGCCAACATGCGCCGATTATGATTCAACGAACTCTCCAGCCGGACCCGCGCGGGCCCGTCATCGGCCCCATGCACGCACCCTGTTCTGCCCTTCCTGTTCGTCGCCCCGGCATGCGGGCGGCCCTGCAGCGCGGTTTCACGCTGATCGAGCTGCTCGTCGTGCTCGTCATCATCGGCATCCTCGGCGCGCTGATCGTGCCCAACTTCCTCGACCGTGCCGACGACGCGCGCGTGGCTGCGGCGCGAACCGACGTGAGCAGCCTCATGCAGGCCTTGAAGCTCTACAAGCTGGACAACCAGCGCTACCCCAGCGCCGAACAGGGGCTGCAGGCCCTGGTGACCAAGCCCACGGTGGGCAACGTGCCGCCGAACTGGAAGGTCTACATCGACAAGTTGCCGGCCGACCCCTGGTCCCGGCCCTATCAGTACCTGAACCCGGGCGTGAAGGGCGAAATCGACATCTTCAGTTTCGGTGCCGATGGCCAGCCCGGTGGCGAAGGCAAGGATGCCGACATCGGGTCCTGGCAGTAAGGCCTGCCGGCGCAGCCCGGCGACGGGCGGCTTGAGCGGCGAGCGCGGATTCACGCTGCTGGAGCTGCTGCTGGTGCTGCTGATCCTGGCGGTCTCGGCAGGGGTCGCCACGCTCGCCCTGCGCGACAACGACGCCACGCAGCTCGAGCGCGAGGCCGTCCGTCTGGCGGCCTTGCTCGAGATGGCACGGGCCGAGTCGCGCGTGTCGGGCTCCGCGGTGCGCTGGATGCCGCGCGCCGTCGACACGTCGCCTGCCGCCCGGCAGCAGTCCGCTGCGCCCCCCGCAGGTTTCAGCTTCCCCGGCCTCAGCCGGCTGGCACCGCTGCCCACGCACTGGATGGATCCGCAGGTGACCGCCGAGCTCAGTCCGCCGGGCTTCCTGCTGCTCGGCCCGGAGGCCATCCTGCCACGCCAGCGGGTGCTGCTGCGGCTGCGCGACCAGCAGCTCGAGATCAGCAGCGACGGGCTCGGGCCTTTCGAGGTGGCGCCGCTGGCCGAGGCCGGCTCATGAGACGCACGGTCAACCGGGGCTTCACGCTCGTCGAAGTGCTGGTGGCCCTGGCCGTGGTCGCCATTTCGCTCGGCGCCGGCCTGCGCGCCTCGGGGGTGCTCACCGACAACGCGCAGCGCCTGTCCGATGTCATCGCCGCGCAGTGGTGTGCCGACAACCAGCTGACCGATTTGAAGCTGGGCCGCATCTTCCCGGGCATCGGCGACGCCGATTTCACTTGCGAACAACTGGGCCGGACCTTTCAGGGCAAGCTCGTCACCCGCGCCACGCTCAACCCCAATTTCCGACGTGTCGACGCCCAGATGGCCGACGCCGAAGGTCGGCCCCTGGTGACCCTGTCCACGGTGCTGTCGCGCAATTGATTCCCGTCCGCCACCGCACCCCTGTCGAAACCGGCTTCACGCTGGTCGAAGTGCTCGTCGCCCTGTTCATCATGGCGGCGCTGGCGGCGCTGGCCTGGCGCGGGCTGGACGGCATCGTGCGCGCCCGCGACGGGAGCAACGCGGCCATGGACCGTGCTCTGCGCCTGAACAACGTGGTCACGCAATGGGAACAGGACCTGCAGGCGGTGCAGGACACAGGCGCCGTGCCGGCGCTCAGCTTCGATGGCCAGAGCCTGCGCCTGACGCGCCGTGTCGAAGGCGGCATCGGACTGGTGGTGTGGTCGGTGCGCGGGGGCGCGTGGCAGCGCTGGGCGGCCCCGACGGCCACGCGCAGCATGGAACTCGGCGAGTACTGGCTGCGCAGCCAGCAGCTGCTGGGCAACGAGGCCGCGCAGCTCACGGTCGGCCAAGCCACGACCTGGCAGGTCTACTTCTACCGCGGCAACGCCTGGACGAACGCCCAGTCCACCGGCGACTTCGCCCAGCCCGACCCGGCCGCGCCGGTCCCGCCACCGATCGTGGCACCGTCACCGGCCGGCGCCGCATCACCCGCGGGCGCCGCTTCCGACGCTGCGGGCGCCAATCCCCAGGACGCTGCGGCACAGGCTGCGGCAGCTGCAGCAGCCGCAGCTCGCCAGCGCGAACTGCTGCCCGACGCCGTGCGCCTGGTCATCAGCCTGGAAGCCGGCACGCTGACGCGCGACGTCGCGCTCGGCCCGGGGGGCAACTGATGCGTCGGCGTCCGCCGCGTGGTGCCGCGCTGCTGCTGGCCATGCTGATCCTCACCCTGGTGGCCACCCTCGCCGGCGGCATGCTGTGGCAGCAGAACCGTGCCTTGCAGGTGGAGACGGCCGAGCGCGCCAGGACACAGGCGCTGTGGATCCTGAGCGGCGCCATCGACTGGGCCCGCCTCATCCTGCGCGAAGACCTGCGCAGCAGCAGCCAGGGCCAGGCTCCGGTCGACTCGCTCGACGAAGTCTGGGCCACGCCTCTGGCCGAGGCGCGGCTGTCGTCGTTCCTGTCGGCCGATCGTGACAACAACGCCGAAGGGGGCCCCGAGGCCTTCATCTCGGGCCAGATCGTCGACGCCCAGTCGCGCTGGAACCTGCGGCGGCTGGTCGACCCCGCGGGCAAGATCGTGCCCGCCGAACAGGCCACGCTCGAACGCCTGTGCGCCCAGGCCAACCTGCCGGGGGGCACGGCGCAGCTTCTGGCCGAGGGCTTGCGCGCCGCCTGGGCCCCGCTCGGCGGCAGTGCCGAAGCCACGGGCCAGAACAACGCTCCGCTGGCCCCGCAGCGCCTGTCCGACCTTGCCTGGCTGGGTATCGAAGCCGAATGGCTGGAACGGCTGTCGCAGTGGGTCGACCTGCTGCCCGTGACCACGCCGGTGAACCTGAACACCGCCTCGCGCGAGGTGCTCGCCGCTGCGATCGACGGCCTGGATCCGGGCAGCGCGGAGAGGCTGGTGCAGGCCCGGCAGCGTGAACCCTTCAAGTCGGTGGAGGCGGCCAAGGCGCTGCTGTCGGAGGCCCAGATGAAGGACCTCAGCCGGGTCAGCGTCACCAGCAACTGGTTCATCGCCACCGGCCGCCTGCGTCTGGACGACCGCGCCGTCGAAGAACGTGCGCTCATCGAGCGACGCGCCAACCAGGTGTCGGTGGTGCGCCGTGAACGCGTGAATCTCACGATCGGCCCGGGAACATGAGGCCCGAGCAGCTGAACAGGCCTTGTTTTCGTCGGCCGGGCCGACAAAGCAGCAACATACGCCCCGCCACAATAGGCCACCTGGGCGACTGCAAGCCGGGTTCGCAAGGGCTTCTTGCCTGCCACCGCTGAACCGGGTTCGAGCTTCTGCTGCACCCCACGCTGCCCTTTCCACCACGCCCATGTCCATCCTCGTCATCCAGCTGCCCGCCCGTGAACGCCTTTCTGCGCGTTCGGCTGACGCAGCTTCGGGCCCGCGCCTGCCAGCCGAGCTGGAATTCGTGCTCAGCGCCGACGGCCGCAAGGCCGGCCAGACCGGCCGCGCGGCACCCGCCCTGCTGCCGCGCGCCGACAGCGTCGTGCTCGTGCTCGCCGACGCCGACGTCAGCTGGCACCGCATCGACGTGCCCAGGGCGCCACCGGCCCGCCTGCGCGCCGCCCTGGCCGGGGTGCTGGAAGACACCCTGCTGGAAGACGAGGACACGCTGCACTTCGCCCTGGGGCCGGGTGCGGTCGGCGGGCAGCCGGGCTGGGTGGCGGTGATGCACCGGGCCTGGTTGACCACCGCCCTGGTCGGCCTGGAACACGCCGGGCTGGCGGTGGACCGGGTGGTGGCGTCCAGCACCCCGCTGGTTGCTGCGACAGGCCAGAACGATCCACAGGCCCTGACCGCCCGCGGCCACTTCTTCGACACCGAGCCGGGCATCGACAGCCCGCCCTGGCTGGCGCTGGCCCAGCCCAGCGGCGTGGTCTGCGTGCGCTTGGCCGGCGCGCTGGCCCGGGCGCTGCAGCCGCCAGCCGACGCGGCCGTGCAGTGGTCGGCCACGCCGGCTGCCGTCGCCGCCGCAGAACACTGGCTGGGCGCACCGGTGCCCGTGATGACCTCGGCCGAACGGGCCCTGGAAGCCGCTCAGGCGGGCAACAACCTGCGCCAGTTCGATCTGGCGGCGCGCCACCGCGGCACCCGCGCCCTGCGCGACCTCGGCCGGCGCCTGCTCAGTGCCGAGTGGCGGCCCGTGCGCTGGGGCCTGGCGGGTCTGGTGGCGGTGCAGCTGGTCGGCCTGAACGCCTGGGCCTGGCAGCAGAAGCGCGCGGTCGACGAACGCCGGCAGGCGATGGTGGCGCTGCTGCAGACCACCCACCCGGGCGTGCGCGCCGTGCTCGACGCCCCGGTGCAGATGGAGCGCGAGACCGACCGGCTGCGCGCCGCTGCCGGCCGCGCCGGGGATTCCGATCTCGAAGCCCTGCTGGCCGCCGCTGCGTCGGCCTGGCCCGACGGGCAGGGTCCGGTGCAGACGCTGCGCTTCGAATCCGGCCGGCTGACCGTGGCCGCGCCCGGCTGGGGCGAACCGCAGCTGGCGCAGTTCCGCGAACGCCTGCGCGCTGCAGGTTATGCGGCCGAGGCCACCGAAGGTCGGGTCACGGTCTCGCGCCAGCCTGCACGGGGTGCCGCATGAAGCCGATGCCGAAAGCGCTGGCCTCGCTGGCCCCGTTGCAGGCCCGCTGGTCGGCCCTGGCGGTGCGGGAGAAGCGCCTGCTGCTGCTGGCCGGCGCGGCCCTGGCGCTCTTCGCCGTCTGGTGGATGGGCGTTCAGCCGGCGCTGCGCACACTGGCGGCCACCCCGGCCCAGCGTGCGGCGCTGGACCTGCAGTGGCAGACCATGCAAAAGCGCGCGGCCGAGGTGGCCACGCTGCGCGGTGCCACACCGATGAGCTCGGAGCAAAGCCTGGCCGCGCTGAAGGCGGCCACCGACCGGCTGGGCGAGAAGGCGCGCATGTCGGTGCAGGGCGACCGGGTGGTGCTCACGCTCACCGAGGTCGGCACCGCCGAGCTGCGCGACTGGCTGGCCGAGGCCCGCAGCGGCGCCCGCGCTCGGCCGGTCGAAGCCACGCTGTCGCGGGCTGCGCGGGGCTACAGCGGCACGCTCGTCGTGGCCCTCGGGGGTGCGCTGTGAGGGCGGCGCGTGCCGCTTGGCTGTTCGGCGTGGCCGGCGGGCTGCTCGGGGCTGCCGTGGCCCTGGTGGCCTGGGCGCCGGCGGCGTGGCTGGCCGGTGCGGTCGCTTCGACCACCGCCGACCGCCTGTTGCTGGCCGATGCCGAGGGCACCGTGTGGCACGGCAGCGCGGTGCCGGTGCTGACGGGCGGCAGCGGCAGCCGCGACGCGAGTGCCTTGCCCGGACGCCTGCAGTGGCAGCTGGGACTGCAGGGCGCGGCCCTCGTGGTGCGTGCACGCCACGACTGCTGCATCAACGGCGAGCTGCGCGTGATCGTCCGCCCGGGCCTCGGCCGGGTCCGTATCGAGCTGCCTGCTGCCCAGGGTGCCATCGGCCAGTGGCCCGCGGCTTGGCTGGCCGGGCTGGGCACACCCTGGAACACGCTGCAGCCCAGCGGGTCGCTGCAGCTGTCCAGCCCCGGCCTTGTGGTCGAGAGCGTGCAGGGTCGCTGGCGCGTCGACGGGCAGGCCGAACTCGCCCTGAACGCCTTCGCCTCGCGCCTGTCGACGCTGGACGTGCTGGGCAGCTACAGGCTGGTCCTGGCTGGCACATCGGCGGCAGCGGCCGCGGGGGAGGCCGGGGCGACGCTGCAGCTCGACACCACCAGCGGCGCGTTGCTGCTGCAGGGCCAGGGCCAGTGGGTCGCCTCCAGGCTGCGCTTCAACGGCCAGGCCAGTGCGGCACCAGGCTCCGAGGCCGTGTTGAACAACCTGCTGAACATCATCGGCCGGCGCCAGGGCGCGCGGTCTGTCATTTCGATCGGATGAGCATGAATGCACCCCACCACCGTCCGGCCAGCCGGCCCTGGCGAGCGACCTCGCAACGCACGCTGGCATGGCTGTGCGCCCTGTCGGTCGCGCTGCCCTTGGCCCCCGGGGTGGCGTTTGCCCAGGGCGTGCAGTCCCGCGCGCCGGTCACCGTCAACTTCGTCAACGCCGACATCGAGGGCGTCACTCGCGCCTTCGCGGCCATGCTCAACCGGTCCATCGTCGTCGACCCCCGGGTGCGGGGCAGCATCACCGTCTACAGCGAACAGCCGCAGACCGTGGCCCAGGCCTGGCAGGGTTACCAGACCGCCCTGCGCGGGCTGGGCTTCGCCGTCGTGGAAAGCGGCGGCCTGCTGAAGGTGGTGCCCGAGGCCGACGCCAAGCTGCAGACCAGCACCGTGTCCGTGGGCGACGTGAAGGTGCGCGGCGACCAGGTCATTACCCAGATCTTCCCGCTGCGCTTCGAAAACCCGAACAGCCTGGTGGCGGTGCTGCGCCCGCTGATCAGCGCCAACAACACCATCAACGCCAACCCGGGCAACAACAGCCTGGTCATCACCGACTACGCCGAGAACCTGCAGCGCATCGCCCGCATCATTGCCGCACTGGACCAGCCCAGCGGCACCGATGTCGAAGTGGTGCAGCTGCAGCATGCCGTGGCCAGCGACCTGGCGCCGCTGGTGCAGCGCCTGGCCGAAGGCGGCGCTGCCGTGCCCGGCGCGCCGCAGGTGGTGGGTGGTGGCACCACGGTGCTGGTGGACGCCCGCAGCAACGCCCTGATCATCAAGGCCTCGAACGGCGCCCGCCTGGCAGCGCTGCGTGCCACCATCGCGCGCCTGGACCGCCCGGTGTCGGCTGTCGGCCCGGCCGGGGGCATGTACGTGGTGCACTTGAAGAACGCCGACGCCGTGCGCCTGGCCACCGTCGTGCGTGCGGCTTTCGGCGCCCAGGGCGGTGGCGGCGAAGGCAGCGCCAACACCGGAGGACTGAACCGGTCGATGGCGGGCGGCCTGAACCTGAACAACGCCGGCCCGGGTGCCGGCGCGCCGGGTGCCAACCCTGCCGGCGGGCTGGGCGCGGGCGGCGGCACGGTTTCCTCGCCCGCGGCGGTGTCCACCGGCGGCTTCATCCAGGCCGACCCGGCGACCAATTCGCTCATCATCACCGCGCCCGAGCCGCTGTACCGCCAGGTGCGCACGATGATCGACCAGCTCGACACGCGCCGGGCGCAGGTCTACATCGAAAGCCTGATCGTCGAAGTGAGTGGCGGCGACACGGCCGAGCTGGGCTTTCAGTGGCAGGGCCTGGGGGCCCTGGGCAACACCTCGGGTGCGATCGGTGGCGGCACCAATTTCGGGGGCGGCACGGGCGGCGCCATCATCGGTCCTAACGCCGACAACATCCTGGCGCAGCTGGCCGGGGGCACGGGCCTGACCCTGGGTGTGTTGCGACGCGCCGGTAGCGGAATCTCGCTGGCCGCCATCGCCCGGCTGCTGCAGACCCAGGCCACCACCAACATCGTCAGCACCCCGAACCTGATCACGCTGGACAACGAAGAAGCCAAGATCGTCGTGGGCGAGAACGTGCCGTTCATCACCGGCCAGTTCACCGGCAGCGGCGGCGGCGGCGGGGTGAACAACAACCCGTTCCAGACCATCGAGCGCAAGGACGTGGGGATCACGCTGCGCATCAAGCCGCAGATCGGCGAAGGCGGGGCGGTGCGCATGACCATCTTCCAGGAGCAGAGCAGCGTCAAGTCAGACGTCGCCGCCGGCACCAGCAACGCCGGCCCCAGCACCACCAAGCGCAGCATCGAGAACACCGTGGTGGTGGACGACGGCCAGATCCTCGTGCTCGGCGGCCTGATCGAGGACCGCTTCATCGACAACAAGAGCAAGGTGCCCGTGCTCGGCGACATCCCCTACCTGGGCGCGCTGTTCCGCAGCGAAAGCCGCGAGCGTCGGCGCACCAACCTGATGGTCTTCCTGCGCCCCATCGTCATGCGCGACGCCGACAGCGCCAACCGCTTCTCGGTCGACCGCTACGAGCAGATCCGCGGCCAGCAGAAGGACATGCAACCCGTCATCACACCGCTGATGCCGATCAACGAATCGCCGGTGATGCCGCCGATGCGCGCGCCTGGCGAGGCACCGGCCTCGACGCTGCCACCGCTGGCACCGCCCGTGCCGGCGCCGGCCGAACCCATCCTGCCGGCCGCCTCGGCGCCCGGCCCGAACTGACACGGCGGCTGCGACCATGGCCACCCGCCACCCCTTGCCCTACGCCTTCGCCAAGGCGAACACGCTGCTGCTGGAAGACGACGGCGAGCAGCTCGTGCTGTGGGCCGGCGAAGGCACGCCGGCCTCGGCGCTGGCCGAGGTGACGCGGCTGTTCGACATCGACAGCTTCGAACGCGAGACCCATGAACTGCTGACCCAGCGCATCAGCGTGGTCTACGCCGGCGGTGAAAGCAGCGCCGCGGCCGTGATCGGCGAGGTCGAGAGCGGTGTCGACCTGAGCCGCATGATGCAGGACCTGCCGGCGGTCGAAGACCTGCTCGAGGCGGCCAACGACGCGCCCATCATCCGCATGCTCAATGCGCTGCTGACCCAGGCTGCCAAGGACGGTGCTTCCGACATCCACATCGAACCCTACGAACGCAGCAGCGCCGTGCGCTTCCGCGTCGACGGCACGCTGCGCGAGGTGGTGCAGCCCAACAAGGCGCTGCACGCGGCCCTGATCAGCCGGCTGAAGATCATGGCCGAGCTCGACATCGCCGAGAAGCGCCTGCCGCAGGACGGCCGCATCAGCCTGCGCATCGGTGGCCGCGCCATCGACGTGCGCGTCAGCACGCTGCCTTCGTCGCACGGCGAACGCGCGGTGTTGCGGCTGCTGGACAAGAGCGAATCGAAGTTCACGCTCGAAGGCCTGGGCATGGGCGCCGACGTGCTGAAGAGCTTCAACAAGCTCGTCAAGCAGCCGCACGGCATCGTGCTCGTGACCGGCCCCACGGGCTCGGGCAAGACGACCACGCTCTACGCCAGCCTGGGGCGGGTGGAAACGGCCACGACCAACGTGTTGACGGTGGAAGACCCGGTCGAGTACGAGCTGCAGGGCATCGGGCAGACGCAGGTCAATCCGAAGATCGACCTCACCTTCGCCAAGGCGCTGCGCGCCATCCTGCGCCAGGACCCTGACGTCATCATGATCGGCGAGATCCGCGACTTCGAGACCGCGCAGATCGCCATCCAGGCCAGCCTGACGGGCCACCTGGTGCTGGCCACGGTGCACACCAACGACGCGGTGAGCAGCGTCACCCGGCTCATCGACATGGGC
>JANOBX010000125.1:0-3934 GCA_031411875.1 Burkholderiales bacterium
CAAGAACACGCTGATCCTGCTGACCACCAACGCCGGCACCGACCTCATCGCCAGCCTGTGCAAGGACCCCGAGCTGATGCCCGACCCCGAGGGCATGGCCAAGGCGCTGCGCGAGCCGCTGCTGAAGATCTTTCCGCCGGCGCTGCTGGGGCGGCTGGTGACGATCCCGTACTACCCGCTGAGCGACGAGATGCTGGGCAAGATCGTCAAGCTGCAGCTGAACCGCATCAAGAAGCGGGTGGAAGCGCGCTACAAGATTCCGTTCGAGTACAGCGACGAGGTCGTCAAGCTGGTGGTCAGCCGCTGCACCGAGAGCGAGTCGGGCGGACGCATGATCGATGCGATCCTCACCAACACGATGCTGCCGGACATCAGCCGCGAATTCCTGACGCGGATGATGGAAGGGCGCGCGGTGACGGCGTTGCGCGTGGGGGCCGACCAGGGGGGGTTCAACTACGCGTTCGAAGCCGCCTGAGGGAGTCGACGATGAAACACTCGCAGTGGATGACCGATTCCGCCCGCGGCATCTTCACGCCGCGCAGCAAGGGCCTGAAGGCGGTGGACGCAGCGCTCGCGGCCTACGACAAGGCACCGTCACCGCGCCTGCTGGATGCGCTGTCGGCGGCGATCGAGGACTGGACCGCGTCCAAGGCGGACTGGAAACAGAGCGTGCGCGCCGACTCGATGAACAAGCTGATGCGGTTCGTCAGCGCGCAGAAGGGCCTGGCCATCAACACCGCAGCGGCCAACTTCGCCATCCGCCGCCAACAAATGGGGCCGCAAGGCGAGTGGCTGGTCTCGATCGATGCCCAGCAGACACTGACCTACCCGTCGCCCGGCTACGACGCGTACTGCAACCAGTACTTCGGCGGCAACCACAGCCCGGTGTTCCCGATGAAGGTGAACTTCGGCATCGTGCGTTACGGCACCGTCTTCGTCGTCAACGTGCGCGCGCTGGGCGAATGGGCCGACACCAGTTCTCGCCATGTGCCGGGCAAGCGCATCCTGCAGGAATGGAAGACGCACTGCGAATCGGCGTGGAATTGCGCCGTGGTCTACGTGGGCCAGCGAAAGTACGACCTGCAGTTCAACCTGATCTGGGTGACGCCGGAGGACGGGGGGCCGTACTACACCGTGAAGATCCATCAGCCGCCGCCCCCAGCGGCGGCGCCGTCCGGCGCGGTGCCGCGTCCGGCCCAGCTGGCCAAGGCCGCGGCGTCGCGTGCCGACACCCCGCACCTGGCCTTGTGGGGCGGCGATGACCGGCAGGCGGTCCTGCACGAGTTCGGCCACATGATCGGCAACCCCGACGAGTACCTGTGCACGGCGTTCGCCGGGCTGGCGGCGGCCTACGACGGGTCGCTTTACAACAAGCCCGCGTTCTCGGTGCCGAGCATCATGAACAACACGGCGGAGAACGGCCTGCGCATCTACGAGCGGCACTTCGCCATGGTGCGTCAAGAGATCGTCAAGATGCTCGAGCACCTGGGTCCCAAGCCGGTGCCGAACGTGCGCATCGCCATCGAACGGCCGGCCGGCGTGCCGAGCGCGACCGAGTTCATCCTGAGCCAGGCCATGCACCAGCGCCGCCGCATGCTGACCGGCGGCGACGACGACTGGTGAGCGCCCGGTTCCGGTCGGCTGGCGGGCGCTGCGGGCCCGGCCAGCGGCGACGTCCCCATCCGCCTGCGACCCTTTCGGCCACTGCCACCTGCCATCGAGGACCGCCATGTCAGCGACCGCTCCGCAAGTGATGAACATGCGTGCCTTCAAGGACACGACGAACCCCGCCAACATCTTCAAGCGCCACCGCGGCCGCCACCTGTCGCGCATCGACAAGTCGCTGGATCTGTGGAACAACGGCCTGGGCACGCGCGAACTGAGCCTGGCCCGCCTGGCTGCCACGCTCAAGGCCTGCCGAGACTGGCTGACCTCCAGGGCCGATTCCACGTCGGATGTCACGGCGTTCCGCCGCACCGGGGTTCAGCTGCTGGCGCAGCAGGTCTTCGCGCGGCTGCAATACGAGGCCTTCGAAGACAAGAAGGTGCGCAACAAGAACTACACCGGCAGCCTGCAGCCCCTGGTCGGCGGCTATGCCCACGAGCGCACCACGTACCTGCACAGCGGCAAGCAGACGGCGACATCGGGGTCCACCGCCTCGGCGCTGGTGCAGTTCGCGGACCAGGTGGGCGCCGATCTGAACGGCAAGACCTTCAACCAGCTCACGGTGCAGGAGTTCGAACAGCTGGTGAAGACCTACGCGGCCGACAACCTGATGGAGTCCGAGGTCGTCTTCCTGAAGAAGCAGGACCGCATCGGCTCCCTGGTGGTGATCGAGGAGGGCCTGCTCTACGACGGCCCGTCCAGCAAGCTCGACACCGGCGAGCTCGACCGCGGGGGTCACCCCTACGTGATCGACGGCTACGGCAACCTGTTCTCCACCGACCACCACGAGCAGGGCCGGACCCTGCCGGCGCACCAGCGCTTCAACCACTCGTCGTTCAATGCCGGCAAGGACGTCATCTGCGCCGGCATCCTGCAGGTGCAGCAGGGACAGATCTGGTGCATCGACAACAACAGCGGCCACTACAAGCCCGACCGCATCCAGCTCATCAACGCGCTCATGATGCTGCGCGACTGCGGTGTGGACATGGGCACATTGCGCGTCGGTCTCAAGGAGCCCAGCAACCAGCCCGGGCGGCTGGCGTTCAAGTACTTCAACAACGCTACCGCGTTCCTCGCCAACCCCAACATGACGCCACACGAGACGCACCTCGAGTGACGGCGAACCCACCACCCCGATGAGCCTCTTCACCAGCAAAAAAGTCGCCTGGCGGCGCACCATCCAGACCCACGCGGCGAGTCGCGCGGAGTTCGACCAGCTCGAGCGCACGATCGGGCGTCCGGGGGCCAAGCAGTTCGTCGAGACGGTCTACGACAAGTGGATGAGCAACAAGGGCTACAAGATCGACGATCTGAAGCCCGACCTGACGGCGCTGTTCATCAAGGCCGAGCGCGAGAACTACACCAACCGCCAGCGCTACGTCGACTCGCTGGTACCGCAGACCGCCAGCGGTGCGCTGGGCACGCTGCTGAACGCCAACCTGCGTGACGTGGCCGACTATTACAAGAACCCGGCGAAGGCCGGACTGAAGGGCCGCGACCTGGCCATCGACCAGGCCGCCAACTGGATCTGCGGCGGCTACACCGCCGCGCTGCCGAACACGCGGGCCGTGCTGGAGCACCACGTGCCGGCCACCGGCGGCCACGCGGGGCCGATGGGCCTCGCACTCGGGCGCACGACGGAGCACCTGCGCAAGATCCACAAGCGCATCGTGCCCAACGCCGCGCCGTACCGGCTGAACATGCAGCCCGTGAAGTACCCGTCCACGGTGGGGGGCAGCCTGCTGCTGGAGCACATTTTCGGCCTCACCGCCGGCACCAACGTCTGGCCTTCCTTCGGCGACAGACACTGGGAGAGCATCGCTCTCTTCTACCTCGTGAGCATCGTGCACGTGCAAGGCTTCTCCGACGGCAACAAGCGCACAGGACACATGGCCTATGCGATCGCGCTCATCAAAGGCACGCACACCTTCAAGGCGCCCACCTCGGCCAAGGAGAACGAGCTCTTCCGGATGAACTCGTGAGCCGGCGTCAGGGCCATCCGCGCAGCGCCTGCGGCGGCGCGGCGACCGACTGCACCCGCATCACCGTCACCGCGTGGCGGTTGCGGTGGCTGGCCAGGGGCACCAGGCCGGCGCCGATCATCGCGCTGCCGCCCGCGTCCCCGAGGAATCGCTCGGCGCAGGGCAGCAGTTCGGCCTCGCCGTCCACCGTGCGCGTGAACGCTGGCAGGTCGTCGATCTGCGGCGAATCGCCGCCGCGCCCCGCCAGCAGCGCGAGCGCGAGAGCCGGGTTGCCCCACAGGAAGTCC
>JANOBX010000126.1:0-1866 GCA_031411875.1 Burkholderiales bacterium
CGCTACTTGCCCTGCGACCGCGGCAGGCCGATGACCGTGCCCTCGCGGCGCGCATCGGCCGCGCCGTACTGCTTGCCGGTCTTGGGGTCGACCAGCACCGCCTGCACCGAGCCGATGTCGGCCGGGGTGGGCACGGTGTAGCCCAGCGCGCGCAGGCCGTCGATCGTGGCCTGCGGGAAGCCCGGGTCGACCGAGATCGAGGTGCCCGCGCCGGTGATGGACAGCCGCGGCGCGTCGATCGCCTGCTGGATCGTCATCCGGTGGTCGATCAGGTTCAGCGCCACGTTCAACACCGAATTGATGATCGTGGCGCCCCCCGGCGAGCCGAAGGCGACCAGCGGCTTTCCATCGGGCGTGAAGATCATTGCCGGGTTCATGCTGCTGCGCGGGCGCTTGCCCGGCTGCACGTCGTTGAAGCCCGGGCCGCCGGTGAAGGCATTGCGGGTGGGCAGGATGTTGAAGTCGGTCAGCTCGTTGTTGAGCAGGAAGCCGAAGCTCTTCTGGTTGACGCCGTCGGGCTTGTAGCCCGCGAACACGCCGATGCCGTGCGGGGATTCGATGGTGTTGGTGTAGCTGACCATGTTGCCGGCCTGGTCCACCACCGAGAAATGTGTGGTGGTCTCGCCGGGGCCGTTGACGGGCTCGGCCACGGCCATGCGCGTGGCGGGTTCCACGCCGGCGACGTCGAACGGGCGCGGGTCATCGGCCACCGGATTGGGTGCGAGCCGCTGCCCGGGCACGATGACCGAACCGCGCCGACCGACGTAGGTCGGGTCGAGCAGGCCGCGCTGGGGCACAGGCACGAAGTCGGCGTCGCCCATCCACACGGCGCGGTCGGCAAAGGCGATGCGCATCGCATCGGCCATCACGTTGGCGGTCTTGACCGTGCCGAAGCCGAAGCCCTGGGCCTTGTCGCCGAGCGGGAAGCGCTCGAGCATCTTCATCATCTGGATCATCGTCAGGCCGCCCGACGAAGGCGGCGCGACGGCCTTGATGACGTAGCCGCGGTAGCTGCCTTCCACCGGCAGGCGAACAGCGGGCTGGTAGTCGGCCAGGTCCTGCAGGGTCATGCTGCCGCCCTTGCCGCCGGGGGCTTGCGGGCGGTTGAACTTCTGGCCTTCGATGATGCCCAGCGCGATGTCGCAGCCCTTCTCGGGCATGACCTTGTAGAAGCAGTCGGCGCCGTGCGCGGCAATCAGCCGCAGCGTGGCAGCCAGCGGCTTGTTCTGCACCAGCGAGCCCACCACCGGGCCGATGTTGCCGCCCCCCGGGCAGAAGAAGGCCGCCGCCTCGGGTGAGTTCTGCGACCGCGAGGTGCAGCTCACCGCCGCGTAGCGCGGCGTGGCCGCGAAGCCGGTGTCGGCCAGTTCGATGGCCGGCTGCAGCGTCTGCGCCAGGTTCAGCTGACCCCAGCGCTGCAGCGCCATCTCGGTGCCGCGCACCATGCCCGGCACGCCGACAGCCACGCCCTGCAGGCTTGCGCTGAGCACGCCCACGAACATGTCCGGCGTGGCCCCGGCAGGCGCCTTCTCGCGTGTGTCGACGAAGAAGGTCTGCCCTGTGCGGGCCAGGTGGATCATCATGAAACCACCGCCGCCGATGCCGGCCGACTGCGGCTCCACCACGTTCAGTGCGTAGGCGATGGCCACCGCGGCGTCGATGGCGTTGCCGCCCTGCTCCAGCATCTTGGCGCCGGCCTCGGCGGCATACGGGTTGGCCACCGAGACCACGCCCTGCCGAAACGCCTTGCCGGCCCAGACCGGCGGCTGACCCTTGGCCTGCGCCGGCAGCGTGACGGCGCGCTCGATGCCCAGCGGCGCATCGCCTTCGTCGGCGTGCACGGCGGATGCCAGCGCGCAGGCCAGC
>JANOBX010000127.1:0-6397 GCA_031411875.1 Burkholderiales bacterium
GAAGATCGTCGACTGGTACATGGACGGCAAGATCGAGATCGACCCGATGATCACCCACACGCTGAAGCTCGAAGAGATCAACATGTGATTTGACCTGATGCACGCAGGCGAGAGCTTCCGGTGCGTGGTGGTGTTCTGATGATCGAGACCCTGTCTGAACACGCCTGCTTCGGCGGCGTGCAGGGCTTCTACCGGCACGATTCGGCGGCGATCGGCCTGCCCATGAAAGTCGGCGTGTTCGTGCCGCCGCAGGCCAAGGACGGCCCGGTGCCGGCCCTGGTGTGGCTGGCCGGGCTGACCTGAACCGAGGAAACCTTCGCCATTAAGGCCGGCGCGCAGCGCGTGGCTGCGGCGCTGGGGCTGATGCTGGTGACGCCCGACACCAGCCCGCGCGGCACCGGGGTGCAAGGCGCCGACACCGACTGGGACTTCGGCACCGCCGCCGGCTTCTACCTGGACGCGACCCAGGCGCCCTGGGCCGAGCGCTGGCGCATGGAAAGCTACGTCACGCAGGACCTGCTGGCGGCGCTGGCCCAACACTTCCCGTTGCGGCCGCAGGCCACCGGCCTGTTCGGCCATTCGATGGGCGGGCACGGCGCGCTGACGCTGGGGCTGCGCCACCCGGACCTGTTCCGCAGCGTGAGCGCCTTTTCGCCGATTGCCGCGCCCATGCAGTGCCCGTGGGGCGTGAAGGCCTTCACCGGCTACCTCGGTGATTCGGCCCAGGACCGCACCGCCTGGGCCGCCCACGACGCCACCGAACTGGTGCGCGCCGGCAGGCGGCTGGCCCCGGGCGCGCCGGCGCTGCTGGTGGACCAGGGCGAGGCCGACAAATTCCTGGCCGAACAGCTGCACCCGCATCTGCTCGAAGCCGCCTGCCAGCAGGCTGGGGTGCCCCTGGTGCTGCGCCGCCAAGCGGGCTACGACCACGGCTACTTCTTCATCGCCAGCTTCATCGAAGACCACCTGCGCCATCACGCCCAGGCCTTGGCGTTGGCCCGCTAGAGCAGCGGCGAATCGACCATGCACGTTGCCGAGCTGCGCCACCGCCTGCGCGCCCTGGGCGCGCTGCCGGTGCACGAGGAACGTGTGCTGCGCCGTTGGGCGCAGGCGCAGCCGCAGGAAGGCGGGCGCCAGCGGCTGGACAGCTTCCTGCCCAGGCCCTTGCTGCAGGCCCTGCCCGGCATCGTGGCCGAGCTCGAGGGTCTGGCGCGAGTGGCCAGCCACCACCCTGCCGCCGACGATTCGGCGCGGCTGCTGCTGGCCCTGGCCGACGGGCAGACCGTGGAAACCGTGCTGCTGCCGCCCGACCGGGCGCAGGCCGTCTGCGTCAGCACCCAGGTGGGTTGCGCCGTGGGCTGCGTCTTTTGCATGACCGGCCAGGGCGGGTTGCAGCGCCAGCTGGGCAGCGCCGAGATCGTGGCCCAGGTCGTGCTCGCGCGGCAGGCGCTGGGCCCCGGCCGGGCGCTGCGCAAGGTCGTCTTCATGGGCATGGGCGAGCCCGCGCACAACCTGGACGCGGTGATGGACGCGATCCAGCTGCTGGGCACCGCCGGCGGCATCGGCCACAAGCAGCTGGTGCTGTCGACCGTGGGCGACGCGCGGCTGTTCGAACGCCTGATGGCGCTGGGTGCCGGTGACGTGAAGCCGGCCCTGGCGCTGTCGCTGCACAGCACGCGGCCCGGGCTGCGCGAACAACTGCTGCCGCGCGCGCCGCGCATCACGCCAGCCGAGCTGGCGGCGGCCGGCGAGGCCTATGCGCGGGCCAGCGGCTACCCCATCCAGTACCAGTGGACCCTGATCGACGGCGTCAACGACGGCGACGACGAGGTCGAGGGCATCGTGCAGCTGCTGGCCGGCCGCTACGCGCTGATGAACCTGATTCCGTACAACGCCGTGGCCGAGCTGCCCTACCGCCGCCCGCCCGGCGAACGTGCCGCCGAGATGGCCCGCGCCCTGCACCGCCGCGGCGTGCTGACCAAGCTGCGCCTGAGCGCGGGGCAGGACGTGGAGGCCGGCTGCGGGCAGCTGCGGGCGCGGGGGCTGCCCACCACGCCACAGCCGGTGCGCTGGCTGGCGCCGGCCGGCGCCGCCTGATCGGGGGCTGACCGGCGGCCGGCGTGGCCGGCGCGATCCATGGCAGCATGCGGCCCCAACCCGAAGGAGCCCCCATGCGCGAGTACCTGAAGTTCTACATCGACGGTGCCTGGGTCGACCCGGTGACGCCGAAGACGCTGGGTGTCCACAACCCCGCCACTGAAGCCTTGGCCGGCCACATCAGCATGGGCAGCGCGGCCGACGTGGACGCCGCCGTGCGCGCCGCCCGCGCCGCCTTCGCCAGCTACAGCCAGACCACCGTGGCCGAGCGCGTGGCCCTGCTCGAGGCCATCATCGGCGAATACAAGAAGCGCCATGCCGACATGGCGGCGGCCATCACCGAAGAGATGGGCGCGCCGGCGATGCTGAGCCAGAAGGCCCAGGCCGCGATGGGCGTGGGCCATCTGACGACGGCGCTGAACGTGCTGAAGGACTACCGCTTCAGCGAGCAGCGCGGCACCACCCTGCTGGCCAAGGAACCGATCGGCGTGTGCGGCCTGATCACGCCCTGGAATTGGCCGGTCAACCAGATCGCTTGCAAGGTGGCGCCGGCCCTGGCCGTGGGCTGCACCATGGTCTTGAAGCCCAGCGAACTGAGCCCGTTCTCGGCCCAGATCTGGACCGAGATCCTGCACGCCGCCGGCGTGCCGGCCGGTGTGTTCAACCTCGTCAACGGCGACGGCCCCACCGTGGGCGCAGCGATCTCCAGCCACCCCGAGGTGGACTTGGTGTCCTTCACCGGCAGCACACGCGCCGGCATCGAGGTGGCGCGCAGTGCCGCACCCACCGTCAAGCGGGTGCACCAGGAACTGGGCGGCAAGAGCCCGAACGTGCTGCTGCCCGACCTGGACGCCGCCGCCCTGCAGAAGGCCGTGACGGCCGGCGTGCGCAGCGTCATGAACAACAGCGGCCAGAGCTGCAACGCCCCCACGCGCATGCTCGTGCCGAACAGCCGCATGGCCGAAGCGCTGGCCACCGCCAAGGCCGTGGCCGAGGCCACCACCGTGGGAGCGCCCGACAGCGGCGCGGCGCTGGGCCCGGTGATCAGCGCCGCGCAATGGGACAAGATCCAGGGCTTGATCGCCAAGGGCATCGAGGAAGGTGCCACCGTGCTGGCCGGCGGCCTGGGCAAGCCCGAAGGCCTGGGCACCGGCCACTACGTCAAGCCCACGGTGCTGGCCGGCGTCGACAACCGCATGACCGTGGCGCGCGAAGAGATCTTCGGCCCGGTGCTCGCCATCCTGGGCTACGACACGGTCGACGAGGCGGTGGCCATCGCCAACGACACGCCCTACGGCCTGGCGGCCTATGTGTCGGGCGCCGACCCCGAGGCCACGCGCAAGGTCGCCAGCCGACTGCGCGCCGGCCAGGTCATCAACAGCGCCGCGCCCGACCTGATGGCACCGTTCGGCGGCTTCAAGCAGTCGGGCAACGGGCGCGAATGGGGCGAGCACGCCTTCGGCGAGTTCCTGGAAGTGAAGGCGGTGCTGGGCTACGCGCCCAGGACCGCTTGAGGATTCCCCTGGCGCGCCGGCTCAGGGTTCCAGCAGCTGCGGCACCCAGAGCAGCGCCAGTGCCTGCCAGACGAACATGAAGAAGACCACCGTGAGCGTGGTGCGCCAATCGGCCGGAGGCGCAAGGCGCTCTGCCGCCGGCAGCAGCGGCAGGCCCAGCGGCAGCCAGTTCCGGGCCTGCCGCAAGTCGCGCCAGGCCGCTGCGGCCAGCGATGCAGCCGCGAGTGCGGCCACGGCGCTGGCGGCGCGGGCTTCGAACGAAAGCCCCGGCTCCAGCGTTCGCAGCGCGAGGAACAGCACCCCGGCGCCCATGGCCGCCGTCACCCAGCGGCCCAGCGCCACAGCGGCCATCTCCCGCCGCAACAGCCGCCGGGCGCACCAGACCAGGGTCACGCAAAGCGCGGCGGCGACCAGCGTGGCCGGCGAGACCTCTTCGGCATCGCGCGCGGCCTGTGGGGTCAGCAGGTAGTCGACGAAGCCCACGAGCACGCCGAAGGCACACAGCAGCGCATGCAGCCGCGCCACCGGCAGCGGCATGCGGACCTCCGTCACCGCCTCGGGCAGGGCCGGCAGGGTGCGGGCGCTGGTCGACGGCGGCCGTGGGCCGCGGCGCAGGTCGATCCACTGACGCCGCCAGAGCCAGTCGATGCCTGCCGGCAGGCCAATCGCCGTGCCGACGACGACCTGCAGCGACGGATCACCGGCCAGGCCTTCCTGCTTCGACAGCCAGTCGCGACCGGTTCGATTGCTGAGCAGCAGCACCGGCTGCGCGGGTGCGCTGGCTTCGTCCTTTGTTGCCACGGCTTCCACCGCGCCTTGACGCGCGAACAGGTTGCGAAGGCCGTCGGCCAGGGGTGCATCGGCGGCGTCGTGCAGCAGCCGGTAGCGGCGCACCGCCGCCAGGGCCTGCGCGGGGGTGGCGGCACTCGGCCGCAGCGACCCGCCCGGGCGGCGCTGGCGTTCCCAGCCTTTGCCGGTGGGCATCCAGTGCAACAGGCCCAGCGGCCGTGCCCACACGATCCAGGCCATGGCCAGCAGCGGCAGCGCAGCCAGCACGCCGACCCAGGGCAGGTGCTCGAGCACCCGCAGACCCACGCTGCCGTGCAGCTGCGACAGACCCTCGGCCCCGTGGCGCAGCAGCTTGACGAGCACCAGCAGGAAAGGGGTGGCGACGAAGCCCAGGCACAGCATCAGCCGCGTCATGCCCATGCGCCGTTGCAGCAGGCTGAGCGAGATCAGCCAGACGAAACCCGTGCTCAGCACGACGAAGAGCAACAGGCCGCCGGTCTCGTTCAGGCCCGGCAGAAAGCCTTCGAAGTCGCCCAGCGACGTGTCCGACCCCGTGCCATAGGCATAGCCGGCGATGGGCAGCAGCAGCGCCAGCAGCACGGCGACGACGGCCGGCGGCAGGCGGGGCATCCGCCCGGGGCGGACGCCGGCCCGTGGTGCGCGCTGCGCCGGTGACTGCAGCAGGTTGACGAGCCGATCGAGGGCCAGCCCGAAGGCGCCGCGAAAGTCCAGCCATTCGCAGCCTTGCAGTTCGGCCGGCAGGCGCACGCGCCGGTGCCAGCCGAGCAGCAGCACCCGCCTTCCTTGTGCCAGGGCGCGCCGCCATTCGGCCTGCACGTGGGGCGAAGCCAGCGCCGCGGGCGAGACCAGCAGCATGAAGACGGCGCAGCCATCGATGGCGTCGAACAGCGAACGTTCCCAGTCGGCGCCGGGCTGCAGCTCCAGCACGTCCATCCAGGCCGGCAGGCCGTGCTGCGTCAGCTGCAGGCTCAGCGATTCGGCCAGGTAGTAGTCGCGCCGGGAATAGCTGATGAAGAGGCGGTCGGCGATCACAGCCGGGGGTGCGGGATGCGTTTGCACGACCGCCAGGCATCACGTGGACGTGGAACCCCCGCGGAAATCAGGCGGCCGCCCGGTATCCCCGCGGAATGGCCGCCAGCAGCCGCTTCGTGTAGTCCTCTTTCGGCGCCGCCAGGATCTGCGCGGCGCTGGCCTGTTCCACCACCTGCCCGTCCTTCATCACCAGCACCTCGTCGCTGATGAAGCGCACCACCGCCAGGTCGTGGCTGATGAACACGTAGGCCAGGCCGAACTCGTCCTGCAGGTCGCGCAGCAGGTTCAGCACCTGGGCCTGCACGCTCACGTCCAGCGCGCTCACCGATTCGTCCAGCACCAGCACCTCGGGGTTCAGGGTCAGGCAGCGCGCGATGGCCACGCGCTGGCGCTGGCCGCCGCTGAATTCGTGCGGGTACTTGCCGAAAGCGCGGCCGTCCAGTCCCACCTTTTCCAGCAGCGTGCGCGCGCGCTGCTCGCGTTCGGCCAGGTTGGCGCCGATGTGGTGGATGGTCATCGGCTCGACCAGCGTCTGGCCGATGGTGAAGCGCGGGTTCAGGCTGGCATACGGGTTCTGGAAGACGATCTGGATGCGCCGGCGCATCAGCTGCCGTTCGCTGTCGGACAGCTTCAGCAGGTTCTTGCCGTCGAAGATCACCTCGCCGCTGGTGGGCTCGTGCAGGCGCAGCAGGGTCAGGCCCATCGTCGTCTTGCCTGAGCCGGACTCGCCGACAACGCCCAGTGTGTGCCCCTTGCGCAGCTTGAAGTTCACGCCCTTGACGGCCTTGAACTCGCGCTTGCCGAACAGGCCTTCCTTGAGCCAGAAGCTCTTGCGCAGGCCGGTCACTTCCAGCACGACGGGCGCGCTGTCGTCCTTGACCTGGGCCGTGTTGCCCGCCTCACGGCCGGCAATGTGGTCGTCGATGACCATCAGCCGCGCCGGG
>JANOBX010000128.1:0-10258 GCA_031411875.1 Burkholderiales bacterium
GGGGGGGGGTTAACTGGGGGTAGGCGCCCCCCCGGCTCGCCCAGCCCAAGGGACCCTCTACAAGCGCAGTTGGAGCACAAACCGTCTGCCCGCAACGAGCCGAGGGCCGGCACCCCATGACCCTGCTCGACATCCGCGAGCTCCGCGTCCGCTTCGGTGGCTTCACCGCCGTCGACGGCGTTGACCTGGCCGTCGAGCCGGGCGAGCTGCTCGCAGTGGTGGGGGAATCGGGCAGCGGCAAGAGCGTGTCGATGATGGCGCTGATGGGCCTGATCGACGCGCCGGGTGTCGTCAGCGCCGAGGCGCTGCGCTTCGATGGCCACGACCTCCTGGTCTTGTCGTCCCGGGCGCGGCGGCAGATCGTCGGCAAGGACATCGCCATGGTGTTTCAGGACGCGCTCAACAGCCTGAACCCCAGCCACACCGTGGGCGACCAGGTTCGCGAGGTGCTGCGCGCGCACCTGGGCCTGCGCGGTGCGGCCCTGGAAGCGCGCGTGCTGGAGCTGTTCGAACAGGTCGAGATTCCCGCGCCGAAAAGCCGGCTGGACAACTACCCGCACCAGCTCAGCGGCGGCATGAACCAGCGCGTGATGATCGCCATGGCCATGGCCTGCAAGCCGCGGCTGCTGATCGCCGACGAGCCCACCACCGCGCTCGACGTCACCATCCAGGCGCAGGTGATGGACCTGCTGACCCGCCTGCAGCGGCTGCAGAACCTGGCCCTGGTGCTCATCACCCACGACCTGGCCGTGGTGGCCGAGATGGCCAGCCGCTGCCCGCACCGCGTGGCCGTGATGTATGCCGGGCAGGTGGTCGAAACCGGCTCGGCCGACGACCTGTTCACCCGCCCGCGCCACCCCTACACGGCGGCCTTGCTGGCCGCCCTGCCCGAACACAGCGCCGGCCAGCGCCGCCTGCAGGCCCTACCCGGCATCGTGCCCGGCCAGTTCGACCGCCCGGCCGGCTGCCTGCTGGCGCCCCGCTGCCCGCAGGTGCAGCCGCGTTGTCAGGCCGAGCGGCCGGCGCTGAACGACGGCGTGCGCTGCCACTTTCCGCTGACCACCCTGGCCAACGCGCATGCATGAATCCCCGGCAGCCCTGCAGGCCGACGCCCTGACGCGCCACTACCGCGTGGGCCGCGGCTTGTGGCGCTCGCCCGCTACGGTGCGCGCGCTGGGCGGCGTGTCGTTCACGCTGCCGCTGCGCCGCACGCTGGCGGTGGTGGGTGAATCGGGTTGCGGCAAGAGCACGCTGGCACGCGTGCTGACCCTGATCGAGCCGCCCAGCAGCGGCACCCTGCAGCTCGACGGCATCGACATCGCCACCGCCGACGAGGCCACGCGCCGAAGGCTGCGGCGGCGTGTGCAGATGGTGTTCCAGAACCCGTTCGCGTCGCTCAACCCGCGCAAGAGCGTCGCCGCGGCGCTGGCCGAGCCGCTGCTGATCCACGAGAAGCTCAGCGCCGCCGAACGCATGGAACAGGTGCGGCAGATGCTGCAGCGTGTGGGCCTGCGGCCGGAGCACGCGCAGCGCTACCCGCACATGTTCAGCGGCGGCCAGCGCCAGCGCGTGGCCATCGCACGGGCCATGATGCTCGGGCCGGCCACCGTGGTGGCCGACGAGCCCACCTCTGCGCTCGACGTCAGCATCCAGGCGCAGATCCTGAACCTGTTCATGGACCTGCAGGACGAGACCGGGACCGCCTACGTGTTCGTCAGCCACAACCTGTCGGTGGTGCAGCACGTGGCGCACGAGGTGCTGGTGATGTACCTGGGCGCGGCCGTCGAGCAGGGCCCGAAGGACGCCGTGCTCGGCCACCCGCTGCACCCCTACACCCAGGCCCTGCTGGGCGCCGTGCCGGTGCTGCATGCAGCGCAGCGCCGCACGCGCGTGCCGCTGGTGGGCGAACTGCCCAGCCCGCTGGCGCCGCCTGCCGGTTGCAGCTTCCACACCCGCTGCCCCTGGGTGCAGCCGCGTTGCCGTGAAGTGGCGCCGGTGCTGCGCGACGTCGGGGGCCGCCGTGTGGCCTGTCATGTCGTGCAGGCCTGAGCTCACAGACTCCCCTGCTTATGCATCGTCCTGACCGTCCTGCACCTCCCCGTCGACCGACCGCCATCGGCCGCCGTGGGCCGGTGGCGCGGCACCCGGCCCAGCCGCGGTCCGAGCCCCGCGCCGGGCTGCCCGCGGCCCTGCTGCACGCGGTGCGCGCGCAGGACTTCGGCAGCGTGGCCGACCATTGGCACGGCGGCGCGCGCAGCACGCACTTCCCCAGCATCGACCTGGCCCTGGCCGTGTTTCCGGCCCGCGGCGCGCCGCAGTTCGCCAACGTGCTGTTCTCGCGCGAACACCCGCAGGGCTGGGCCGCGCGCATCGCGGCGCAGGCCGGGCCGGTGCTGGACGTGCGCTTCGACGCCGACCAGCAGGACGCCAAGGGCCAGTCTGTCGCCTGGCAGGCCGGGCGCAGCTGGAAGCAGATGCGCTGGACGCCCCTGGCCGCAGAGCCCCACCCGGGTGCGCAGGTCGGGGCCCGCTTCGTCGCGCCCTACCCGGCATCACTGCTCAAGCTCATGGTGGCCGTGGGCCTGGGCCTGGCGGTCGACCGGCGGCTGTGCAGCTGGGACGAGGTGCTGCCGATGCTCGAGCCGATGATCACCGTCAGCAGCAACGAAGCCACCGACCAGAGCGTCGCGACGCTGCATCGCCTGGGCCTGCTGGGTCCGCCGGGCAGCGGCGTCAACGAACTGAACGCGGTGTTCCGGCAGCACGGCCTGCCCACCCTGCAGCTCAACGACACCACCGCCGGCGGCGGCTGGCGCAACGCCGACGGCGCGGGCGTGGGCCACATCCACATGACGGCCTGGGACACGGTGCGCCTGCTCTGGCTGCTGGACGCCGAGGCCCCGCCCGCGCCCTGGCGGCCCGCAGACCAGCCGCCACTGCTGCAGCCGGCCACGCGCGACGGGCTGCGCGCCATGCTGGCGGCGCAGCAGCTCGACGAGATCCTGTCGAGCGGCCGCGTGCGGGGCCAGCCGGGCTGGGTGGCCGGTCTGCCCGACGCACCGGTCTTCGCGCACAAGACCGGCACCACCGACAACTACGCCTCCGACGCCGGCATCGTGCGCAGCGCGAACGCCCATTACGTCGTCGCCGTGCTCACCAGTCTGGGCCGGCGCCATGCGGCCACGCCAGAATGCGCCAGCACCTGGCGGTTGCCGGCGCTCGGTGCGGCGGTCCACGCCCTGGTCACCGGCATTGGATGAACCGGAACACGCCTGCCATGTCCTTCCCCGCCTTCCCTGCCTTGCCCCCGGGCAGCCTGATTGCCGTCGTCGCCCCGGCCGGCCCGGCCGCACCAGAACGCGTGGCGCAAGTGCCGGCGCTTTACGAACGTTTCGGCTACCGCTGCCGGGTCTTTCCAGGCTGCCACCTGAACACGGGCTATCTGGCCGGCCCCGACGAACAACGCCTGGCCGACCTGCACACGGCGCTGGCCGACGACGAGGTCGCCGCCATCCATGCGCTGCGCGGTGGCTACGGCTGCATGCGGCTGCTCGACGGCATCGACACCGCCCTGCTGCAGGCCCACCCCAAGCCGCTGCTGGGCTACAGCGACATCACCGCCCTGCATGCGCTGTGGGTGCGCCATGGCCTGCCCAGCCTGCACGCGCCAATGGCGGCTTCCGACCTGCTGCTGCCCGGGCTGGACGCCGCGGGCCGGGCCGACCGCGACGCGCTGTTCGTGCTGCTGCAGCGCGGGGTGCAGGCCGGCGAGGCGTGGTCGCCCGCGCTGGACCCGGCCGGCCTGCGCGTGCCGGGTGTCGCCACGGGCATGCTGGTGGGCGGCAACCTCAGCCTCGTCGCCGCCCTGCTGGGCACGCCCTGGGCCTGGCGGGTCGAGGGTGCGCTGCTGTTCCTGGAGGACATCAACGAGGACCCCTACCGCGTCGACCGCCTGCTGACGCAGCTGCGCCTGGCCGGCGTGCTCGACGCCGTGTCGGGTTTCCTGCTCGGCAGCTTCACCGCCGGCGGCCGGCCTGAAGGCGTGCTGCAGCAGATGCTGGGTGGGCTGGGCAAGCCGGTACTGGGCGGCTGGCCGGCAGGGCATGGCACGCCGAACCGGCCACTGCCGCTGGGCCGGCCCGTGCGGATGGAGGTGCCGCCCGGCGGCTCGGCGGCCCGCCTGGTCTGGCTGGGCGCGGACTGACCGGCCGGGCGCGAGCCGCCCTGCAGCGCCGAATCAGGCCCCGGCCAGCTTGAACCCGTGCACGGCGTCGACCAGCGTCTGCGTCTGGCGGCGCAGGCTCTCGGCGGCGGCGGCGGTTTCTTCCACCGCAGCGGCGTTCTGCTGGGTGTTGCGGTCCAGGTCGCCCATGGCCTGGTTGATCTGCTCGAAACCCCGGCCCTGCTCGCCAGTGGTGTGGCTGATCTCGGCAATCAGCGCGTTCACGCGCTCGGCCTCGTGCACGATCTCGGCGATGACGCTGCCCGCCTCGCGCGTGAGGTGGGTGCCGGCCTCGACCTGTTCGACGCTGGTGGCGATCAGCGCCTTGATCTCGCGCGCGGCCTGGGCGCTGCGCTGCGCCAGCGCCCGCACCTCGCTGGCCACCACCGCAAAGCCGCGGCCCTGCTCGCCGGCGCGTGCCGCCTCGACGGCCGCGTTGAGGGCCAGGATGTTGGTCTGGAAGGCGATGCCGTCGATGACGCCGGTGATCTCGGCGATGCGCCGCGAACCGTTGCTGATGTCTTCCATCGTGCGCGTGACGCGGCCCACCACTTCGCCACCGCGGGCTGCAGCGGCACGCGCCGATGCCGCCAGCTCGGCGGCGTGCCGCGCCGAGGCCGCGCTGTTCTGCACCGTGGCGCTGATCTCCTCCATCGAGGCCGCCGTCTGTTGCAGGCTGGCGGCCTGCTGCTCGGTGCGGGCGCAGAGGTCGTTGTTGCCGCTGGCGATCTCGCCGGTGCCGGTGGCAATGGCCTCGCTGTTCGTGCGCACCGTGCCGACGATGACCGCCAGGCTCGCGGTCATCGTGCGCAGCTCGCGCATCAGCGCACCGATCTCGTCGTTGCCGCCAACCTCCACCGGAGTGCGCAGGTCGCCAGCGGCCACCGCCCGTGCCACGCGCACCGCGCCTTCCAGCGGCTTCGTCACGCTGCGGCTGATGCGCTGGCCGATCACCAGCATCACGGCGGCGGCCAGCAACCCGGTGGCCAGAATCAGCCCGCGTGCGGTCTGGCTGGTGGCCAGGCTGCCTTCGCGCTGGGCCTTCGCGTCGGCCTCGACGAGGTCGCCCACCTGCTCCATGTCGGCTTCGAGCCGGGTGAAGGCCGCCTGGAACGCCGGCATGCGCGCCTGGGCGCCGGCGTTGTCCTTCCAGCCCAGCGCGACGACTTCGTCGGCGGCCTGGATGTAGGCCGCCAAGGCGGGTCGAACCTGGGCCACGGCGGCCTGCGTCTGCGCGTCGAGCCGGGCACCGGCCAGGGTGTCGATGGCCTCCTGGAACACGCGCTCGTGTTCGCGCAGCTCTTTCACGACGTCGGTCTCGGCGGCGGTGTCGCCCTGCAGTCCGGCCAGCACGGCCCGCAGGACATCGGCCCGAAGCGCGTCGTGCATCATGTCCGCAGTCATTCCGGCCTTGAGGGCGACCACGTTGTCGGTGATGTGGTCCCGCGTCTCCGACAGGCGGCTCACCGCCCCCAGCCCCACCGCCCCGAGCGCGGCGACGAAGACGAGCCCGGTCAGGCTCATGACCAACAGGCGTCGGCCGATCGTGAAGCGAAGGCCCATGAATCGGCTCCGGGTGTGTCTGGCTGGTGCCATGCTTTTCGGCCAGGGGCGCGAGGAGGTGAGTCAAATCCTTGTCATGCGCAAGGTTGAGGGGCCCGCCGTGACATCGTGCCGGTTCGCCGCCGCGCGGCGCGTTGCCCTAGCCGCGGTTCAGGGCTCGATGGCCGCCCCCACCAGCGGTTCGCCGCCGCCCACCGTGCCGATGAAGCGAGCCTGGCCAGTCACCAGGTCCACCTGGACCCAGCGGGAAGCCTGGGCGCCATGGGCGCGGATGGCGCTGTAGGCCGTGGGCGACAGGTCGGAGATGTCGAGCGTGGCATGGGCGAAGGCGCCCAGGCCCAGCCTGCCCACCGTGAACAGCCGCCCGGTGTTGGGCGAGACGACCGGCTGCACACCTTCCTTCGAGCCCTGGTGCACCAGCGTGCCCGCGGCGCCGTCGAGCGCGTAGTTGGTGGTGATCTTGTCGTCGGTCTTGTTGTAGGTGTAGCCGGCCGCGACGATGGCCGGTGCCTTGCTGGCCGCCAGGTCGTCCACCTGATAGTGCAGCGGGGCGTCGGCCTGCAGGCCGGGCCGGGCGGCATCGCCGTCGACCTGGGCCCCGGTGTCGGGGTGCAGGCGCAAGTTGGCACCGAGGTCGTTGACGACGCGGATGCGGTCGACGGTCGGGTTGAAGTCGAAGCCCCAGTCAGCCGCCAGCGCGGAATTGGCAGGCAGCGCCACGCCCGGGCCCACCGGCACCACGCGCGCCTGGGCGATGTCGATGCGGTAGAGCTGCCCCGCCGTGCCCACCGCGCCCAGCGCGTAGAGCTCGCCCTTGGCGACGCGGAAGTCGATGCCCAGGATGCGCTCGCCGGCACGCAGGCCCGCCAGCGGCTTGCGGTCACGCACGTGCTGCGGCTGGCCGGCGTTGAAGCGCAGCAGCTGGTGGCTGCTGGTCACGGCGACGATTTCCTCCCTGGCTTTCGGGCCCACGGGTTCTGGCGGGGTGCTGGCGCAGGCGGTGAACAGGGCGGCGAGGGCGGTAAGGGCGGGCAGGGCCAGGCGAGTCGGGCGGGTCGGGCGGGCGAACTTCATGATGTGGCGGGCAAGGGGGATGAACGTGCCTTGTCTATCGGCCGGTGCCGCTGCCGCTTGAACGGGCAGCGGCGCGCAAAATACCCAACTGCCGAGACACCCGCGCTCCAACCGCGCCGAACACCATGAACCAGCCGTCCGCGGCGCTGCAGGCCCTGGGGCCGGCGGTGCCCAGCACCACCCTGAAGTCCCTGCCGCTGATCGCCCGTGGCAAGGTGCGCGACCTCTATGCCGTGGGCAGCGACCGCCTGCTGATGGTGGCCAGCGACCGCCTCAGCGCCTTCGACGTGGTGATGAAGGCGCCCGTGCCTGGCAAGGGCCGGCTGCTGACGCAGATGGCGCTGTTCTGGTTCGAGCAGCTGGCCGGCATCGTGCCGAACCACCTGAGCGGCCAGGCGCCCGAAAGCGTGGTCGCGCCCGACGAGGTGCCCCAGGTCGAAGGCCGGGCCATGCTCGTCAAGCGCCTGACGCCGCTGCCCTGCGAAGCCGTGGTGCGCGGCTATGTCGCGGGTTCGGGCTGGAAGGAATACCTGAAGAGCGGCACGGTCTGCGGCATTCCCCTGCCGGCCGGCCTGAGCATGACCACGCCATTGGCCGAGCCCATCTTCACCCCGGCCACCAAGGCCGCGGTGGGCGACCACGACGAGAACATCAGCTACGCGCAGCTGCAGACCCTGATCGGGGAAAGCCGCGCCGAAGAACTGCGCACCACCGCCATCCGCCTGTACCGCGCCGCGCACGCCTACGCGCTGGGGCGGGGCATCGTCATCGCCGACACGAAATTCGAATTCGGCCTGGACGAGAACGGCACGCTGACGCTGATGGACGAGGCGCTGACGCCCGACTCCTCGCGTTTCTGGCTGGCCGACGAACTGGCGCAGGGCCGCATCCACGCCCTGGACAAGCAGCCGCTGCGCGACTGGCTGGCGTCCACGGGCGTCACCGGCGGCGCCGAGCAGGCGGCGCTGGACCTGCCCGACGAGGTCGTCGTCGGCGTCTACGAACGTTATGCCGAAGCCTGCCACCGCCTGTGCGGGGGCGACGAATGAGCCTGTCGACGTCTTTCCTGCGTTCGCACCGCTTCACCGGCCTGGCGCCAGGGCCCCGGCTCATCGTCACCGGCGCCGTGCATGGCAACGAAGTGGCCGGCATCCGCGGCATCGAACGGGTGCTGGACGAGATCGAGCGCGGCGAGATCGACATCGTGCGCGGCTGCGTCACCTTCGTGCCGGTGTGCAACCCGCTGGCCTACCGCGAGGTGCGCCGCATGGGCGATCGCAACCTCAACCGCCGCCTGCAGCCCACCGCCACGCCGCAGGACTACGAAGACCGCATCGCCAACGCGCTGTGCCCGCTGCTGGCCGAACACGAGGTGCTGCTCGACCTGCACAGCTTCCGCAGCCCCGGCCAGCCCTTCGTGATGCGGGGCCCGGCCAACAACCAGGGTGCGCTCGAACCCTTCGCCTTCGCAGCAGCGGAAGCGCAGCTGGCCCGGCACGTGGGCGTGCAGCGTGTGGTCGACGGCTGGCTGGCGGCTTACGCCGACGGCGTGGCCCGGCGCCGTGCCCGCGGCCTGACGCCCGGCGCCGTGCACGAAGACCCCGGCTACGGCGTCGGCACCACCGAATACATGCGCTCGCAGGGCGGCTACTGCGTCACCCTGGAATGCGGCCAGCACGACGACCCGGCCGGCCCCGGCGTGGCCCACCACGCCATCCGCCAGACCCTGGCGCTGCTGGGCCTGGCCCGGGGCATCGAGCTGCAGCCGCCCAGCGGGCCTTTCGAATGCCTGACGCTGGTGGAGGTGATCGACCGCCACCACGCCGAAGACCGGTTCACCCAGCCCTGGAAGAGCTTCGACGCGGTGGCCGCCGGCCAGCCGATCGCGCAGCGTGCCGACGGCAGCGCCGTGCTGGCGCCGCGCGACGGCCACATCGTCTTCCCGGACATCGGCGCCGCGCCTGGCCACGAGTGGTTCTACTGGGCCCAGGCCAGCGGCCGGCCGCTGTAGGGCCCCGCTCATCCCCCTGATTGACGCGTCCCCTCCGCAGAGGGATGCGCAGTGGCGGCCAGCAAATCATCATCCGCCCCGACTTCAGGTGGGGCCGTGCACGACCGATGTGTGCTGGCCGGCACCGGCCAACAGGTCCAGGCGGATGTGATGCGATTCGAAGAATGTGTCGAAGGGGAGTACCGGATCTTTGTCGGTGCGCTCGAAGCCCCGCGTGGTGACGGCTACATCGCGGCCCTGATCGTCAACCGCCTGCGCAGCCCGCAGGGCGCGGGCGCGGAGGCCTTCCGCGACGAGAGCCTGGCCTGCGGTTACCGCTGGCCCACGTCCGACGAAGCGCTGGCCTACGCCAAGGCCCGTGCCCGCGAGATGGTGCGTTCACGCTCGACCGCGCTGAGCTGCTGAACCCGCCCTGGGGCCACCGGCTGGGATAATCCCGGCCATGTCCAGACAACGCGTGGTGGTGGGGCTCAGCGGCGGCGTCGATTCCGCGGTCAGTGCCTGGCTGCTGAAGCAGCAGGGCTACGAGGTCGTCGGCCTCTTCATGAAGAACTGGGAAGACGACGACCGGCCCGCAGGTTCCGTCGACGGTCCGGGCACGGGCACGGGCACAGACCCGGGCTACTGCTCGTCGAACATCGACTTCGTCGACGCCGCGGCGGTGGCCGACGTCATCGGCATCGAGATCGAACACGTCAACTTCGCGGCCGACTACAAGGACCGCGTGTTCGCAGAATTCCTGCGCGAGTACGGCGCCGGCCGCACGCCCAACCCCGACGTGCTGTGCAACGCCGAAATCAAGTTCAAGGCCTTCCTCGACCATGCGCTGCGGTTGGGTGCGGCCAGGATCGCCACCGGCCACTACGCCCGGGTGCGCGAGAGAGACGGGTCTTTCGAGCTGCTCAAGGGCAAGGACCCGCTGAAGGACCAGAGCTATTTCCTGCACCGGCTGAGCCAGGCACAACTGGGCAAAACGCTGTTCCCGGTGGGCGAACTGCCCAAGACCGAGGTGCGCCGCATCGCCGCCGAGATCAATTTGCCCAATGCGAAAAAGAAGGACAGCACCGGCATCTGCTTCATCGGCGAGCGGCCGTTTCGAGACTTTCTCAACCGCTACATCGCCAAGGAGCCCGGTCCGATCAAGGACGAAAAAGGCCGGGTGCTGGGTCAGCATGTTGGCCTGAGCTTCTACACGCTGGGGCAGCGCCAGGGGCTGGGGATCGGCGGCGTCAAAGCCAAGGGTGCGAAGAAGGGGGGCAACGATCACGCACCCTGGTTTGTGGCCCGCAAGGACATGGCGAGCAACACACTGTGGGTGGTGCAGGGACACGACCACCCGTGGCTGCTCACGCCGCGGCTGAGCGCGCAAGACGTGAGCTGGGTGGCGG
>JANOBX010000129.1:0-4187 GCA_031411875.1 Burkholderiales bacterium
GCCTTGCAGCGCCCGCGGATCTGTTGGCAGGTCTGCCAGCCGTCCAAGCCCGGCATCTGCCAGTCGATGAAGGCAGCGTCGAAGGCTGCGCCCTCGTTTCCCAGGCAGGCCAGCGCCGCCTCTCCGCTGTCAACCTGTGCCACCTGCCAGCCCAGCGATTCCGCCATGCGCTGCATCAGTTCGCGTGCCAGCGGGTTGTCGTCGACCACCAGCACCCGCAGTGCGACGGGCTGGCGCAGGCGCAGCGGCGCCAGCTCGGCACCGGACGCGTCGTTGCCAACATCCAGTTCGATGCGGAAGTGGAAGCTGCTGCCGCGTCCCACCACGCTGTCCAGCTGCAATTCACCTCCCATCAGGCCCACCAGGCGCTGGCAGATCGCCAGGCCCAGGCCGGTGCCGCCGAAGCGGCGCGTGGTGGAGGCCTCGGCCTGCGAGAAGCCGCTGAAGATGTGCTGCTGGTTTTCGGGCGCGATGCCGATGCCGGAGTCGCGCACCGCCACTTCCAGCGTCACCGACGCGGTGCCGCGCGCCACCACCGCCACCGACACCACCACCTCTCCCTGGGCCGTGAACTTGATCGCGTTGCCGCCCAGGTTGATCAGCACCTGCTGCAGGCGCATCGCGTCGCCCACCAGCACCGGCGGCAGCTGCGGGTCGATGTCGAACAGCACCTCAATCTGTTTGCCCGCGGTGTTGGCCGCCAGGATCACGGCCAGGTCGCGCAGCAGCTGGTCGGGGCGGAAGGGGTGCAGGTCCAGCGTCATCTTGCCGGCCTCGACCTTGCTGAAGTCCAGGATGTCGTTCAGCAGTCCCAGCAGCGAACGTGCAGCGCCCTCGGTCTTGCCGGTGTAGTCGGCCTGGCGAGCGGTCAGCTCGGTCTTCTTCAGCAGCGCCAGCATGCCCAGGATGGCGTTCATGGGGGTGCGGATCTCGTGGCTCATGTTGGCCAGGAACTGGCTCTTGGAGCGCGACGCCTCTTGCGCGGTCTCGGTGGCGCGGATGAACTCGGTGATGTCCACCCGGAAGCCGACCGTGTGTCCGTCAGGCATCCTGCGCTCGACGATGCGCATGGTGCGTCCGTCACCCAGGCGGGTCCGCAACTCCGAGGCGGGCTGGCGGTGCACTGCCAGCCGCTCCTGCACCCAGGCCTCCTCCCGTCCGACCGCAGCGGCGTACTGGCCTCGTGCCGCGCCACCGCGCATGATCTGCTCGAAGGTGTTGCCCGTCACCATGAACTCGGCGGCCAAGGGGTACAGATCGCGGTAACGCTGGTTGCACAGCACCAGACGGTCATCAGGGTCGAACAGGGAGTAGGCGTCGTCGAGCGCGTCAATCGAGCCGCGCAGCAGTGCGCTGACGCGCTGCACCTCGGCCTCGGCGCGTTGGCGGGCGCTGATGTCGGTGTACGTGGTGACGAAGCCGCCACCCGGCATGGGGCCGCCGCGGATCTCCAGCGGCGTGCCGTCGGGGCGGATGCGCTCGAAGGTGTGCGGCTCGGTCCGCTCTCGCGCACGGTCCACGATGGCCTGCACGGTGGATTCCACGTCGCCCGGCCCGTATTCACCGCGCGCGGCGTTGTAGCGAATCACGTCCTCGAATCGGGTGCTCTCCCCAGCAAACAGCGTGTCCGGGAAGTCCAGCAGGCGTCTGAACTCAGCGTTGGCGGCCACGAGTTGCAGCTCGCCATCGAACACGCTCAGGCCACAGGGCAGGTTCTCGATCACGCTGGAGATGAGCTCGCTCTTGCGCCGCACCTCGGCTTCCAGCTCGTGCTGTGCCGTGACGTCCTGGAAAGTGCCAACCAGCCGCACGGAGTGACCGTTTTCGGTTTCCAGCTCGCCAACCGAGCGAACCCAGATGGCCCGGCCCTGGGCGGTGACCAGCGGCAGTTCGATGTCGAAACCCTCCCCGCTGTCGATGCAGTGCTTAACCGCCTGCGCCATACGCTCCCGCGCTTCGGGCGCGTAGTAGCCGATTGCTTCTTGCAACCCCGGCCGGTGGCCGGGATCAACGCCGTGGATGCGGCAAGTCTGGTCGCTCCAGGTGATGGCTTGCGGCGCCAGTTCCAGCGCCCAGCCGCCGACGCCGGCGATGCGCCCGGTCTTGTCCAGCAGCGCTTGGCTATCGCGCAGCGTGGCCTCGGCCAGCTTGCGTTCGGTGATGTCCATCAGCGTGCCCGCCATCCAGCGCGGGCGGCCGTCGTCGCTGCGACTGAAGAGCTTGCCGCGGCCCAGCACCCAGACCCAATGGCCATCTTTGTGCTTCAGCCGAACCTCGTACTCGTAGACATCGACTTGACCGTTGAAGTGTTGCTCCAGCTGCACGCTCGCACGGCTCAGGTCTTCCGGATGGGTCAGGTGCGACCAGGTCTGCACCGTCGTTGGCATCAGCTCGGCGAGCGTGTAGCCCGCGATCTGGGCCCAGCGCTCGTTGAACACCATCACCCCGGTCTCGACGTTCCATTCCCAGGTGCCGACGTTGGTGCCTTCGAGGATGTTGTTCAGACGTTGGCGCTCGCGCGCCAGCTCGCGAGCAGAGTTCTTGCTGGCGGTGATGTCGGTACGGATTGAGATGTACTTCTCAATCCGGCCTTCGGCATCGACGAATGGGGCGATCAGTGTGTCCACCCAATAAAACGAGCCGTCCTTGCTGCGGTTGCAAACCTCGCCGCGCCAGGGCTTGCCAGCGGCAATGGTCCGCCACATCTCGACCCAGAAGTTGCCCGGCTGCACGCCGGAATTGACGATGCGGTGGGTCTGCTGCAGCAGCTCTTCGCGGCTGTAGCCGCTGATGCGGCAGAAGGCGTCGTTGGCTTCCACGATGCGCCCGGCGCGGTCGGCCACCGAGACGATGGCGTGCATGTGGATGACGCGCAGCAGCGCGTCGTTGTCGCGCAACGCGGCTTCGAGCTGCTTCTTCGCCAGCCGTTGTGCGGTGATGTCTCTGCCGATGTGCATGAAGCCCGTCAAGGCCCCGCCGGCATCGTGCATCGGCTGCACGTCAAGATCGAGCCAGACCTCGCGGCCGTCCAACGCCTGGAGTGGTAACTCGATGCGGCAGCCGTGTCCGTTCGCGATGGCCACGGCCAGCACCTGCTGCGCCGGCGCACCGGCAGCGCTGTCGCCAAACACGGCTTCCACTTTCTGCCCGAGGGCCTGTGCCGCGTTACCGCCTGTCAGTCGGGTGAAGCCCTCGTTGACCCAGTCGATGCGCTGCGAGAGGTCTGTCGTCAACACAGCATTGCTGGTGTGCCGCACCACCTGCGCCAGGCGATCCAGGTCGCTGGTCAGACTCTCGGCCAGCGCTTCGGCACGGGTACGCAGCGAGGCCTGCTGCCTCATCAGCATCCACAGCGCTGCGCCCAGCAAGACGCTGCCGAGCACGCCGCCGACTAACACCACCCACGGCGCGGCGTTCTTATGCGCGGCATCGAACTGCGGCGTGCTACGCACGCGCAGCAGCATGTCTCGGCCGGGCAGCGACAGCTTGCGCTCATCCTGAAAGTGGCCCACCTTCGGCGGCACACTGGCAGCCGCCGTGCCGTTGTTAGGGTCATCGGCGGTGTCGAAGACGGTGTTGCCGACCGCCAGGTCGCTGAGTTGGAAGTGGGCGAGCCCCGCTGTGACGTCGGGCACGGCAGCGAGCATCTCGCCGACCACCATCGGCGCATATAGCAGTCCAACGAGGGCCTGCCGGCTCTGCGCCGGGGTGGTGGGGTCGGAGCCATGACGGAAGACAGGCACAAAGAGCAGGAAGCCGGCGCTGCGCCGGGCGTCCTGCACCAGGGTGATGGCGGCGGTCAGCGTGGGCAGGCCGGTGGCCACGGCACGTTCAGCAGCGTCGCGCCGGATCGGCTCGGAGCCTATGTCCAGACCCATCGCTGCCGCGTTGGCCAAATAGGGCTCGATGTACTTGATGACGTAGAGATCGTCCTCGCCCAGTGCCGACAGTTCACGCACTGAAAACTGCGGCGCTTCGTCGGCCTGCTCGGCGGCGACGAAAGCAGGCAAGGCGCTGCGCTCCACGCGTTGGATGAACCCGAAGCCGCGGACGCCCGGGAACTCTTGCGGCAGGTCGCGTGACTCGACATAGGCCCGGAACTCGCTCCGATGCACCTTCTGGCTCGCCGCGTAGACGCCGCCCGCGCCGCGCAGACCGTAGATCGGCTGCCGCATTCGCGTCTCAAT
>JANOBX010000130.1:0-2556 GCA_031411875.1 Burkholderiales bacterium
GTGGTTGACGAGCAAGACGCCGTCGTCGATGACGGCCACCACCGGGAGCTGGGCGGGCTGCGTGGGAAGCTGGGTGATGCGGCTCATGGCGGCCGGCAGGTTGATCTGCTCGTAATGCCAGCGCTGCAGGTTGTAGGAGCGGTCATTCGGCGGGAACTCGCCGACCAGGGCCTGGGTGGTGGCCAGGCGGTCTGGCTGGACGTACTCGAAGGCACCGGTCTGCTGCAGTGCCTTGGCCAGCTTCAGCTGGGCCAGCGCGTTTTCCTGCTCCAGGTCGGCAGGGGTCTGCATGGGCTGGGCGCGCAGCGCCGACAGGCGCCGCGCCCGGGTTTCGACGCCGCTCTTGCCGGCCAGCCGCGCCAGCGCCAGAGCGCGGCTCTCGGCGCTGGCCGGCAGCGCCAGCCAGTGGGGCAGGGCAGCTTCGGCTGCACCCTGCGACGCCAGCTGGGCCTGTGCGATGCCGGCAGCCTGCAGCCGGCGGGTGGCCTCGGCCAACTCGGCCGCAGACAGCGGCCGGGCCTTGGCCAGCAGGTGGCTGGAGGTGGTGGCCAGCGGCAGGGTGCTGTTGGCGCAGTTGCCGGCGCTGCCCGGTGCGCCGATGCGCAGGTTGTAGATGGAAGCCTTGTCGTAGGCGAAGACATTGATGATGTAGCGACCGCTGGCGGTCACGCGGACACATTCGAAGCGCGTGGACACCCCGATCGAGCTGCCGAGCCGCAGGCCGCTGGCGGACAGCACGTACAGATCGACGTCGGCCTGCGCCGGATCGCTGGCGAATTCCAGCTCGACGACCTGGCCGGCCACCAGGTCGACGGCAAAGTAGTCGTCTTCGTCACCGACGCTGTAGTTGTTGCCCCGCGGCCCGGTGAAGGCTTCGTTGACTGTGCCGCTCAGCAGCAACGGCGCCTGCAGCGGCTGGGCCGTGGCCACGGTGTCGTTGACACGGTAGCTGCCCTGGCTGATCTGGCTGGCGTCGTTGGCGTCGGAGTCCACCCGCGAAGTGGGCGCGACCAGCAGCGTTCCCGAGAGGCTGAAGCCGCCGGGTGCTGGTGCAGGTGCAGGTGCTGGTGCTGGTGCTGGTGCGGGCGCTGGTGCTGGTGCTGGTGCTGGTGCAGGTGCAGGTGCCGGAGAGGGAGCAGGCGGTGGAGCAGGAACCGGCGCTGGCGCGGGTGCAGGAGCTGGCGCAGGCGCTGGTGCAGGTGAAGGTGCAGGTGCTGGGGCTGGCGCCGGCGCCGGCGCCGGCACAGGCGCTGGAACCGGCCCGGCCGAGGGAGCTTCCGACCCGCCGCCTCCACCGCCGCCGCAGGCCGCGACGGCCACGGCCATGAAGAGGCTGGTCAGAGTTGTGCGCATGGTTTTCTCCCGGAACTGTTCTGCCGTGCGGGGTATCCGCCGATCAGGGTGCACTGTCACGACGATGTTAGGCAGATGCTGGCCGGGTTTGTACCGCCATCGGGGGGTCTCATCGCGGGTGAGCCCTCTTCCGAGGGCCCCGGACTTTTCCGGGGAAGAATGTAAGCAGACTTCTGCAACGGGTGGCAGGCTGTGGCCGCAGCCGCGCAGCTCCGATCTGGCTTAAGCCGGCAAGGCCACCCGCTGTTCCGGTGTTCGGCGGCGGCGCCGGGGGGTTATCGTCCTGGTGGTGAAACCTGCCTCGCGTGTTCCCCAGGACCTGCCGCCCGTCACGGTGTCCGAATTCGAAGGCGTGCGCTACCTCCATCTGGGCTCGATCTGGGTGCAGGGGGCCATGCGCATCCGCCAGCCCCAGAAGGTCGAGCTCGACTACATCCAGCGCATGCTCGCCAGCCTGCTCTGGCTGCCCAGCCACGCCCTGGGGCAGGGCGTGGCCGTGCAGCTGGGTCTGGGTGCGGGCGCCATCACCCGCTTCACTTGCCAGCAGCTGGGCATGGCCACCACGGTGGTCGAAATCAACCCGGCGGTCATCGACGTCGGCCTGCAGTGGTTCCACCTGCCGCCCGCAGCCGAGGTCGTGCGCGGCGACGCCGCCGACTGGCTGGCCCAGGCTGAGCCCGCCAGCGTGCAGCTGCTGCACGTCGACCTCTATGACCACGAGGCCGCGGCGCCGGTGCTCGACAGCCAGGACTTCTATGCCGCCTGCCGGGCGGTGCTGGCCGAAGGTGGGCTGATGAGCGTGAACCTGTTTGGCCGCAACGCCAGCTTCGAAGCCAGCGTGGCGCGCATTGCCGCGGCCTTCGGCAGTGATCAGGTCTGGAGCCTGCGCCCCACCCGCGAGGGCAACACCGTCGTCGTGGCAGGCCACCTCGTGATCGTGCCTGGCCGCGACGAACTGAGCGCACGCGCGGCCCTCATCGAACAACGCTTCGGCGCCGTCGGCCTGCCCGCGCGCAAGTGGCTGCGCATGGTGCGGCCTTACCAACCGGCGGTGCCGCTCGAATTCCTGATACCGGCATGAAGACAGGTCAACCCATCGCCCCGCCCGAGCCCCCCGCCGCGGGGGCGGCGCGGCCCCCGCCGCGCCCGCGCCCCCGCGGCCGGGGCGGCGGGGGCCCCCAGCGCCGCGCGCGGGGCGCCGGC
>JANOBX010000131.1:0-13403 GCA_031411875.1 Burkholderiales bacterium
GCTGGACGCCGCTGCATTACGCGGCCAGCGGACCGCAGCCGCAGTTGCTGACGTTGCTGCTGGAAAAGGGGGCCGCCATCAATGCCCGCTCGCCCAATGGCACGACGCCCCTGATGATGGCTTCGCGCTACGGCAACGAAGACGGCGCCCATCTGTTGCTGAACCGTGGCGCCGACGCCCGGCAGCGCAATGACCTGGGCCTGTCGGCCGTGGATTTCGCCCGCACCGGCGGCCGCGAAAAGCTGGCCGAGAAGCTGGAGCAGGCTGCCAGGTGATCGTGACCGTGTAGGAATTCTTCCGACAGCAGGCATGTCGCTGCGCCCACTGTGGCTGCGGTCAAGCCTTGCCTAGAGTTGCCGATAGCGCTGTCATTGCAGCGACGGGAGCGTCGAAATGTCTGTTGAAGCCCAAGTCCGGAATCCGTTCATGCTGATGCTGAACCCCGAAGTCGTGATCGCGGCGATGGAAGCCTCGGAACGTCTGAAGCAACTGAATCGCCACGAGTGCCGTCCTCTGGACCGGGTTGGCACGACGCGCGCCGATGGCAGCCCGCGGCCCGTGGTCGAGAACGAACTGGCAGACTGAAGCAAAACGAAGGCGCTCGAGGGCGCCTCTTTGTTGCTTCTTTAACTGCGCACGATGTATATTATGTTAACTACTAACCACAAGTGCGTTCCGGGTGCCTTGCCGTAACTGTCGGAACATGTCCGCGCCGACCGAACTTTGACCCACCCTGCCGATTGAACTTTGACCCAGGGCCATTTCGAGCAGGTTGAATTGCGACGCCGCCTGAAACAAGGCACCGCACAGTGCCGGGTCACGATGAAGAGCCCGCACTTCCCCGACCAACGCTTCGAGAGTCGACCGACGCCCGCTTGCTTTGGGTACGCGGGCGCGCAGTTCGGACAGCGAGACCAACTCCAGCTTTCCAATGCCATGGCGGGCACCGTTGACCCGGGATACGAGTTGCTCACCATCAACAGTCAGCAATCTTTGGGTGAAGGCGTAGTCGCCTTCGTGAAAACCCGTCAGCTTCGAAAACCAGTTCGATGAAAGTGCTGGTGTTATTGATGACACAGGTCCAATCCTTTAGTTTGGATCAACTGTCGCATGCATGAAGAAACGATTGGAGACGGCGATGGCCCTGATGCTCTCCAGTCGCTCGTCATGCATGATCGTCATCACCGGCGCCGTGCGTTCCGAGCTGAAGCGCCTGAAATAACACCAACGTCATATTGCCTGCCGATATTCACGGGTTCTCCATCGCAACAGTGAAGGACGCGAGTCATGCCCTCGTTTCTAGCCAGAAAGTGCCTTGCCGTGGTGGCCGGGGTTTCATTGCTTTGCAATGGGCTGCCAGCACTGTCCCAGGCTTCGAACGATCTCATGGATCTCGTGGGCGCCCGCAGCGCGGGCGGCGAGGCTGAACTGGAGCGGCGCGGCTATACCCACATCGACACGAGCAAGGCCCGAGACGCCGCCTTCGGGTATTGGTGGAGCAATCAGAACGCAAGCTGCGTCCGCGTGACCACACGCGACGGGCGCTTTCAGGCCTTGATCAATGTCGATGCGTCTGACTGCGGCCAGACGAAGAAGGAAAGCGGCATGAGCGACGGCGCCAAGGTCGCCATCGGCGCAGCCGCGCTGCTGGGAATTGCCGCGCTCGCCCACAAATCGCACCACCGCGACGACCGCAACTTCGACGAACAGCAAACCGCCGATTTCGAGCGCGGCTACCGCGACGGGCTTTACAACAACAGCTTCAACGACCGGGGTGGCAGCAGTGGCGAATACCGGGACGGCTACAACCGGGGCGTGGAAGAACGCACTCAGCAATCGGGATACCGCTGGGGGAACGGCGGCAACAACTACAGCTCCGGCTGGACCCGCTGCGCTGGCGAAGGCGAGTACTGCCGCGTCGACGGTTCCGCGCGAGTGCGGTTCGGTGGCGACAACCGTTTCGAGTACCGCAACGTCACCAGCGGCATTCTCTGCTCGGTGCGTCTGTTCGGCGACCCGGCATAGGGCGTGAACAAGAGCTGCGAGGTTTCTTCGCAAGGTGGCGGTTACGGCAACGTCGGCTTCGGCAGCAACTGGGAACATTGCAGCAACGAAGGCGGATATTGCAGCTTCAGCGGCCCGGGGGAAGTCCGCTTCGGCGTCCAGGGCCGCTTCGTCACCCGCCGCGGCATCAACGGCCTGCCCTGCAACATGGACACGTTCGGCAATGACCCGGCCTACGGTCAGAAGAAGCAATGCTTCGTTCGACGCGGGCGCTGATGCCCCGCCCGGCCCCGCCCGGCGCTGCTTGCCGTGCCACCCAACGAGGCTTTCCCAGCCATCACCACCGCAGGAAACCACACATGACTCGCTCGAACACCTTCGCACTGCTGGTCGCAGCCGCTTTCGTCCTGCACCAGCCGAGTTCGGCGGCGGGCGGGGCGACTGCATCGCGTGAACAGGCGGTGCAATTCGCCAAAGGCAAGAGCTCGGCGCAACTGCGTGGCTCGGTGAAGGGCGACGGCGCGGCGGAATACACGCTCGACGCGCGCGCCGGCCAGACGCTGACGGTGAATTTGAAGTCGAAGAATGCATCGCTCAACTTCAACATCACGCCCCAGGGCGCGCAGGAGGCCATGTTCATCGGCAGCTCGCAGGGCTCCTCGGCCAAGGTGCTGCTGCCCGCCGACGGCATCTACCGCGTGCAGGTCTCGCTGATGCGCAATGCGGCGCGGCGGAACGAAAATGCGGCCTACACCCTGGACGTCGCGGTGACCGGCCAGGCGTTGCAGCCGCTGCCCGCTGCGCAGGACGCGCTGGTGGCGGGAAAGCGCTTCCACGCCACCGCGGCCGTGCCCTGCCAGACGCTGGGCGCAGCGCCGGGCGCCACCTGCGAGGCGGGCATCATCCGCCGCGGTCGCGACGGTACCGCCACGGTCGAACTGCGCGGCGCCAACGGCCAAGTTCGCAAAGTGCTGTTCAGCAAGGGGCAGGCGGTGGCCTCCGACTCCGCGCAGCCGATGAGCTTCAACCGCCAGGGCGATCTGGGCACCCTGACGTTTGGCAGCGACGAGCGTTATGAACTGCCCGACGCGTTCTTGACTGGCGGCTGAAGCTGGCGCCAGACGGCGCAAACCCCTCGACTCCGGAAAGACGCGCGATGACCTACAGGCCGAAGACGACATCCTCCCTGGCCATGGTTCTTGCCCTGGCATCCACCGCCCTGTGTGCCCAGCCGGCCGAGGCGCCACCCTCGCCGGCCGAGCTTGCCACGGCGCTGGCCAGCGCCGAACGCATCGGCTCCGGCCGCTTCACCGCCTACCGGGTGGGCGCCAACACTCTGGTGGTGCTGCCGCCAGGCTCCATGGGCAAGCCGCTGCTCTGGTACACCGAGGTGGTGGGCGCCCCCGCGGGCGTGGTGGCCAGCGAAGGGCTGGAGGTCAACAACCTGCTGGCCCGCTTCGAGCGCGTGGGCAACGTCGTCCACGTGCGCGACCTGAGCACCGTGCAGAAGCGCCGTGCCGGCAGCGCACCCGGCGAGGCCGCACCCCCGCCGGGCGCCCTGCCCGGCCTGGCGCCCACCGACCCGAAATTCCGCCCCATCGACGTGGCCATCAGCGCCTCGGAAACCGGCGCCATCATCGCCAGCTTCCCCATCGTCGGCGCCCTGCCCGATGGCGGGCTCGTGGTCGACGTGACGGCCACCTTCTCGAACGACATCCCTGCCGTCACCGGCCGCAGGATCGTGTCCAGGGCCGGCGTGATGCCGGCCGCCGTAGACCCCGGCAAGTCCTACATCGACCGCGTGCGCGTGCGCGGCGACGCGCTCAACGTGCGCAGCCACATCACCTATCTGGCCGTGCTGCCGGCGCTGCAGGCCGTGGGGCCGCAACCTGTGTCGGTGATGCTGGGGCACTCCATCGTGTTCCTGCCCGAGCGGCCGATGGCCGGGCGCGCGGCAGACCCCCGCGTCGGCTACTTTCCCATCGAATACACCGCCTTCGAACCGGCCCGCGGCGTGGCGCAGGAAAAGCAGGTGCTGATTTCGCGGTTCAGGTTGGAGAAGGCCAATCCGGCCGCGGCGGTCAGCGACCCCGTCAAGCCCATCACCTACTACCTGGGCCGCGGCATCCCCGAACGCTGGAAGCCCTATGTGACGGCTGGGGTGCTGCAATGGCTGCCGGTCTTCGAAGCCGCCGGCTTCAGCAACGCCATACGCGTGCTCGACGCACCCACGCCGCAACAGGACCCGGATTGGTCGGCCGAAGACGTCACCATCAACGTCATCCGCTGGCTGCCCGAGGAGCGCGTCAACGCCATCGGGCCGCGCGTCACCGACCCTCGATCGGGCGAGGCGCTTGCGGCCCACATCCAGATCTGGCCTTCGGTCATCGACTTCATGGGCCAGTACTACTGGGCCTTGTTCGGCGGCTCGGGCGTCGACAGTGGCGCCTCGAGACTGCCACTGTCCACCGAAAAAGCGGGCGCGATCCTGTCTTACGTGGTGGCGCACGAGGTCGGCCACACCCTCGGGCTGATGCACAACCAGATCGCCTCGACGGCCTTCTCGGTGCAGCAGATGCGCCAGCCCGACTTCGCCAACCGCTACGGGCCCAACAGCTCGATCATGGCTTACGGCCGCTTCAACCAGGCCGCCCAACCGGGCGACGGCATCACGCAGCTCTGGGGCAAGGTGGGGGCCTACGACATGGCCGCCATCCGATACGGCTATGGCGTGTTCGGCAGCGACCCGGCCAGCGAAAGGCGCGAGCTCGCCGCGTTCGCCGAGACCTTCTCGCGCGACCGCCAGCTGTTCTGGGGCAGCGAAGAAACCGGCGAGAACTTCAACCGCTTCGGCCGTGACCCGCGCGTGCAGACCGAAAACACGGGTGCAGAACGGGTGCAGGCGACACGCCTGGGCGTGGCGAACCTGGTCCGTTCGCTAGGGCGGCTGGACGCTGGCACGGCGGGCGACAGCCAGCTCTTCGCCTCGACCTACGACGTGGTCCTGGGCCGCCATGTCGCGCTGCTGAAGTCGGTCAACCGCCTGGTTGCTGGCGTGATGCCAGCGATGGGTACTGGCGAGAGGCCACGGCCGCGGCTCGTGCCCGCCGCTGAGCAGCGCGAAGCGGTGCGGTACCTGGCAGGCGAAGGCGCCGCCTCGCTGGAACCCTACGCCGCACCCGGCATGCTGGAACGGGTGGCGGTCTTCGGCGGCTACCGGGCCATCGACCGCATCCAGGCGGGTCTCGTCAGCGATCTGATGACCGGGCCTACGGTTGCCCTGCTCGAGACCCAGAGCCGGGGCGACCCTTCGGCCTATTCGCCCATGGACTTCGGCCGCGACCTGAGCTCGGCCGTGTGGGGCGACCTGAAAAGCGCCTCGCCGACCCGGCGCGCGCTGCAGCGCGGCTACATGACAGCTGCGCAGACGCTGCTGCAAAGCTGGGCCAAGGGCGGAGCCGACGAAGAAGCCCAGGCCGTGGCGGTGCTCGGGATGATCCCGATGTCGGGGACGGCCGCGCGCGCCGTGGTGGAGAGTGGCGACGACACGGTGTTCATGCCCTGGCTGCGCGGCGGCCTGCCGGCGCTGAAAACCCGCCTGGAGGCCGCGTCGCGCAGCGCCCCCAGCGAGTCCGACCGCCTGCACTTCGCCGAGATGGCGGTCCAGGTCGCGCGCCTGCAGAAGATCGGCATGCCCTGACATGAGGACTTCAACCCACGCCGATCGCCCCCGCCGAGGCGGCACCCCCCTGGCTGGGCGAGTTGCGGCCTCGCTGGTGGCGGCCTGTGCCGTGCTGTTGCCTGCCTGCGCGCGAGCGCAGCTTCAGCCGGTGGAAACGAAGCCGTTTGCACAAGCCCTGGGACTGCAGGGCATCGGTTTTGACGTCAGCAGCCGCAACGCCGCTGCGGGCAATACCGTGCGTGTCGTGCCCAGCGGCTTGCAGATCGACAACTCGCCCATCGAGATGCCGGTCAGCGGCCAGGTCATGGGGGCCGAGGTGGCCGACCTCGATGCCGATGGCTCGCCCGAGCTGTACGTTTATGTGCAGGGCCCCGGGCCGGACAGGCGCGGCTCGCTGCTGGCCTTCGGCGCCAACAAGCGGAAGTCGCTGAGCCTCGTCACCTTGCCAGCTCTGGACACGCACCGGGGCGCTGCGAAGGGCTACCGGGGCGGGGACGAGATGGCGGTCGTCGAAAACCGCTTCGTGCGCCGCTTTCCCCTGTACGGCAAGGGTGGCGACGCGTCCAGACCGACCGGCCGAACACGGCAGCTCCTGTACAAACTGGCTCGCGGCGAGGCGTCCTGGGTACTCAGACTCGACCGCATGACCGAGTACTGAGTCGGGTGGCCGCCGCCGCCGGCCGGTCAGCCTGCAGCGTCGAGCAGCGACCCCATCATCTGGTCGCCAGCCTTGAAGACGGCCAGGTTGGCCAGGAACTGGTTCTTGGCGACGAGCTGCCCGACCATGTCGGATTCCAGCGCATGGCCTTCCTGCGGCGCCTGCTTCAGCGAGGTCGTGACGCCCCCCGCTGCCGCAGCGCCCTGCAGCACCTGCTCACGGCGAAAGGCTGTCGTCGACAGGTTGGCGATGTTGTGCGCCGAAGCGCCCAGCGCGGCTTGCGCGGCATTCATGCCGCTCAGGCTGATGGCGGAAACTGAATTCATGGCGGGTCTTTAGATACCAATCTGGATTGTCTGCCGAGGCTGCAAGCCGGGCGCATGCCGCGACCGCATCACCAGGACAAAGCGTCAAGTCGTTCACGACAGCTTGGCCCCCGTCATCCAGCCCAGCGGGCCCAGTCGAATCAGGGCTGCGAGGGCTTGACTATCCTCGCACCGCAATGAATCAGCCACCGGACCCCAGCCCGAAGCCAGCGACGCCCTGGGCACGGCGCCTCGTCGTGCTCGGCACCTTTTCCATCGCGAGTGTCTTCATCTGGAGTCGGTTGCCCAAGCAGGTCTATCGCACCGACTTGTCGGGCATCGGAAAGGGCCAGGCGGCGCTGGTCCTGACCGTGGACGGCAACTTCATGATCGGCGCCGAGATGTTGAAGGTGCTCGACGGCGTGCGGCCGGACTTTGCCGGGTCGGTGCAGTTCCTGGTGGCCTCGATGGGGCTGCCGGAGGGGCAGGCCTTCTCGCGCCGGCATCAGACCAGCGACGGCACCGTGGTGGTTCTCGATGCCGGCGGTCGGCCGGTGGCGGTGCTGCACCCCCCACGCACCCCCGAGGAGTTGCGGCAGGCCCTGCAGCAGGCGCTAGGTCGCTGACCTCGGCACCGGCCCGGGCCGGACGCGCCGTTCGCGGCCAGCCTGGTGAACGCGCCACATCAGCCCGCCCAAGCCGGCCGCCAGCAGCAGCCAGGTGCCGGGTTCGGGAATGCTGGGAGCGAAAGCCAGCCCCCCTGCCGGGATGACCGGGCTGCCCGCGAACAGGCCGTAAGGCCCATAAGGCGTCGCGACCGTCTGGCCGGTGAACGTGCGACTGACCAGGTCGAACTCGCGATGGAACCCGCCCAGGTGCCCTTCGGCCTGCGACAACAGCACGAGCCTGCCGCCACCGGCACCGATCAAGGGCGCGCGGCTGTCGGTGAAGCCGAGGGTCGCAAAATTCAGGACCGACTCGGTGGCACCCGTGATGGGGTCCCAGGAAAACACCTCCAGCGGCGCCCCCACCCGGCTTTGCGACAGGTAGACCCGGTCGGTGACGGCGTCGTAGGCGATGCCGCGCACGTTGATCGGGTTGGTGCCCGCGGCCGGGCCCACGAGGTTGGTGGCCGTCATCAGGCCGGTGCTGGCGTCGACGCGGAACAGCCCACCCTGGATCCAGCCGCCGAGCGCCGGCACGTTCTGCGCCTGGTTGCGGAACACGTACAGGCTGCCCCGCGTGGTGTCGTAGGCGATGCCGTTCAGTTGCACCAGCGCATTGCCTCCCGGCAGCGCCTGATAAGGCTGGGTGACGAAGCTGGCCGTGCCGTCGTAGCCCACCTGGAAGATGTTGGTGGCGGTGGTGCCGGCGGTCTGCACGTCGCTGATGCTGAAAAAGCGGGCGTTGGCGTCGTCGCCCGCCAGGCCGCGGAAGCCGGGTGCAGCGGCGGTGGGAATGCCGAAGGCGCTGAAGTCGTTCAGACGCAGCGAGGACTGCGTGGCGAAGTCGTTGAGGTAGAGCCCGGTGTCGTAGGTCGAGAATGCCGGGCGGTTGATGCCGGACAGCCACTGCGCATGGGCCTGTCCGGCCAAGGCCAGCGTCAAGCCCAGAATCGCCAGCGACGGATGAAATCGTTTGGCCATGGTTTTCCTTTCGGCTAGAACAACAGGGGATCTACAGGTCGCGGGCTGCCAACGCCATCTGCGTCAACATGTACTGCCAGTACGCCTGCACACAGTCCAGGTGCCCCGACGGCACCGTGGGGCACTCCATCAGCTGCACGTCGGGCGCTCCCCTGCCCTGCATCGCCTGCAGCGCATGGGCGCTCGCGACGAAGGGCACGGTCTGGTCGTCGCGGCCATGGAACAGGCGAACGGGCTGCGCGGGGCGCCAGTCGTGGACATCGCTTTCGCGATTGATGGCGGCGCGGTCGTTGTCCAGGAACAGGTCGATGAAGCGCCCGTCGAACACGACGTCTCTGTCGGCCGGGATCAGGCGTTCGAGCATCGCGTCTCGCAAGCGCCGTCGCAGGCTGGAGCCCAGGAACTGCAGCAGGTCGGGGTTGACCAGCGCGGCCAGGAACGGCTCCTCGCGGCGCACCCGCCTGAGCAGCTCGTCCAGGGTGGCGCCCACGTCCAGCGGCCCGGCGCCGGGCGCACTGCCCACGACTGCTGCGGCGATGGCGTCGCCCCGCGCCTGCAGCAAGCGGTGCGCCGCCATCGTGGCATGGCCGCCTTGTGAATAGCCCACCAGGAACAGCTGCCCGTTCAGCCTGAGGCCGACCTGGTTGACGTGGGTCGCGCCGGCGTCGAGCAGGTCGACCACGGACGCGGCCATCGGCCCGGCCATCAGGTACGGGTGAGGCACGCCTTTCGAAGCGCCGTAGCCCACGTAATCGGCCGCGATCACGATGTAGCCCATCGAAGCCAGCACCACCGCAGGCTCGGTGGCGGTGGCGTTGTTGCTGGGCGCCTGGGCGTCGCGGAAGATCGTCGGATGCTGATAGCTGATGACGGGGCTGCCGGCCCCGGCGCCCTTGCGCGGCACGGCCAGCAGGCCGGATGCCACCACCGGCAGGCCGCGGCTGTCGGTCGTGGCATAGCTGAGGCGGAAGGTGTCGACGTCGTAGACCGGGGCGACGGCGGGAACGCGCGCGTCGGCCGTGGCGGCAAGCACCTGCTCCACCGTCACGCGGCCCAGCGCCACGACCTCCCGCAGGCTGCCCGGGGCCATGCTGGGGGCCGGCTCGGCCAGGGCGCGGGCGGTGCCGGTGCCGGCTCCATGGACCCCGGCTCCAGGGCCGCTGTCGGCATCGTCGACGCCACCGCCGCATCCACCGAGCAAGACCACGAAGGCCAGGAGGGCCAGCCAGGCCATCGCGGCAGGCGTGCTGCGGCCACGTTCCCTTCGGTTGAGCAAGTTCATTTGTCGATGATGCGCCCTGCCCTTCTTCGAGTTGTTTGCCAGGACAATGGCGGGCGTATAAAGCAGCCTGTCGATGTCACCCGAAGGAAAGTCCATGACCCGATCGCCTCTGGCCCTGTCTGCCGCCTTCTGCGCCGTCCTCGCCAGCCCGCTCGCGCTGGCGCAGGCTGCCGGCCCGAAGATGAGCCCCGGGCTGTGGGAGCACAGCTTCGCCGTGAAGTCGGCCGACGGCAAGATCGAGAAGGCCATGAAGGAAATGCAGCAGGCCATGGCGAGCATGCCGCCCGAACAGCGCCGCCAGATGGAGGCGATGATGGGCAAGCAGGGCATGTCGATGGGCCCGCAGGGCAACTCGGTGAAAGTCTGCATGACCAAGGAAGACGCCGAACGCGACCGGCCGCCGCCGGCGCAGGACGGCTGCACCCAGACCGCCACGCGCAGCGGCAATGTGTGGAGCATTTCTTTCCGCTGCCCCGGCCCGCCGCCATCCAGCGGCGACGGCAGCGTCACCCTTCAGAGCCCCACGTCCTACAGCGGCGTGATCAACGTCGTCACGGAAGTCCAGGGAAAGACCGAGCGGGTGCAGATGAGCAGCTCGGGCAAGTGGCTCGGCGCCAACTGCGGAAGCGTCAAGCCGCTCAAGCCCTGACCGAATCGGGCAGCGCGATCTCGTCGCGGGCCGTGGCGTAGAGGTCCAGATAAGCCTTGGCCGGGCCGGCCCAGCCCAGCGACTTGTTCATGGCGTTGTGCATCAGCGCCTGCCACTGCGGGATGTTCTCGAAGCTGACGAGTGCGCGGCGCACGCAGCGCTCGAAAGCCGAGGGCACGGCCAGGTCGAAGACGAAGCCGGTGGCCTGTCCGCTGGCCAGGCTGCCAGGGTCGGCGTCGACCACCGTGTCGGCCAGCCCGCCCACCCGCCGCACGATGGGCAGGGTGCCGTAGCGCAGGCCGTACATCTGGGTCAGGCCGCAGGGCTCGAAGCGCGAGGGCACGGCGATCACGTCTGCGCCCGCCACCAGGCGGTGGGCGCGCGCCTCGTCATAGCCCAGGTGCACGTGCACCCGGCCCGGGTGGGCCTGCTGCGCCATCTTGAAGGCCGCCTCCAGCGCCGGTTCGCCCGCGCCCTGCACCGCGAATTGCACGCCCACGGCAATCAGCTCAGGCATGGCCGCCAGCACCAGGTCCAGGCCCTTTTGTGATGTCAGGCGGCTGACCGCGGTGAGCAGCAACGCCTGGTCGTCCGGGTCCAGGCCCAGTTCGGCCTGCAGCGCGCGCTTGCAGTCTCGCTTGCCCTGCAGGCGTTCGACGTCGTAGCGGGTGGCGATGGCGGGGTCGGTGGCTGGGTTCCAGAGCGCGTCGTCGATGCCGTTGAGGATGCCGGTGACGTGGTCGCCGCGCTCGCGCACCACGCCGTCCAGGCCGCAGCCGAATTCATGGGTGGCGATTTCGCGGGCGTAGTTCGGGCTGACGGTGGTGACGCGGTTCGCGAACTTCAGGCCGGCCTTCATGAAGCTGAGCTGGCCGTGGTATTCGAGACCGGCGGCGGACAGCAGCCGCGTGGCCACCCCCAGCAGCGACCAGTCCTGCAGCGGGAACAGCCCCTGGAATGCCAGGTTGTGCACCGTGAAGATGCTGGCCGCCTGCGTCGGCCCGTGTTCGGCCATGTAGGCGCAGGCCATGGCGGCGTGCCAGTCGTGTGCGTGCACGACATCGGGCGCCCATTTGGGGTCGGCGTCTTCGGCGGCCAGGTGGGCGGCGACCCAGCCCAGCAAGGCGAATCGCTGCAGGTTGTCGGGCCATTCGTCGCCCTGGCTGTCCTGGTAGGGGCTGCCGCCGCGCTTGTACAGGTAGGGCGCGTCGACGACGTAGACAGGAAGCTTCGTTCCAGGCATGCGCGCCAGCAGCAGCCGCACCCGCAACGCACCGAAGCAGGCGCCGATGTCGATGATCGTGCGCGCACCGAGCACGCTTTCCATCACCGCCGGCAGGCCCGGCAGCAGCAGGCGCACGTCGGCGCCCTGCTCGGCCAGGGCCACCGGCAGGGCCGCCACCACGTCGGCGAGCCCGCCGGTCTTCACCAGCGGAAAAACCTCTGCCGCCACATGCAGGACCTTCATGTGGCGTTGTCGAAGGTGTTGGGGCGGAGCATTTCGCGCGTGACCAGGGTGATGCCCGACGCGGTGCGATAGAAGCGTTCGGCGTCGGCGGCAGCGTCTTCGCCGATGACCATGCCGTCGGGGATGAAGCAGTCGCGGTCGATGACGGCGCGGGTGATGCGTGCGCCGCGCCCCACCTGCACACCCGGCAGCACCACCGACCAATTCACGCTGGCATGCGAGTGCACGCGCACGTTGGAGAACAGCGTCGACCGGAACACCGAGCCCGAGACGATGCAGCCGCCCGACACCAGCGACTCGATGGCCATGCCGCGCCGGTCTTCCTGGTTGTGCACGAACTTGGCCGGCGGCAGCTGCGGCTGGTAGGTCCAGATCGGCCAGTTGGTGTCGTACAGGTTGAGCAGGGGGTCGGTGGCGGTGAGGTCGATGCTGGCGTCCCAGTACGCGTCGATCGTGCCCACGTCGCGCCAGTACGGTGCCTGGCCGATCTTGTTGCCCACGCAGCTCAGCTCGAACGGGTGCGCCACGGCCAGGCCGGCCTTGACCATCTTCGGGATGATGTCCTTGCCGAAGTCGTGGCTGGAGTTCGGGTCGTTCATGTCGCGTTCCAGCTCGCGATACAGGCAGCGCGCGTTGAAGATGTAGATGCCCATGCTCGCCAGCGTGCGCCCGGGCTTGCCCGGAATGGTGGGCGGCACTGGCGGCTTTTCGACGAAGTCGACGATGCGGCGGTGCTCGTCGATGGCCATGCAGCCGAAGGCCGTGGCCTCTTCCTGCGCCACTTCGATGCAGCCCACCGTGCATTCGCTGCCGTGTTGGCGGTGCATGGCCACGTGGTCGGCCAGCATGACGGCATAGTTCTGCTTGTAGATGTGGTCGCCAGCCAGGATGACGACGTAGTCGGCGCGGTAGGCCGCCAGGATGTCCTGGTTCTGGTACACCGCGTCGGCGGTGCCGCGGTACCAGCTTTCCTCGTCCACGCGCTGCTGGGCCGGCAGCAGGTCGACGAACTCGTTCATTTCCGTCTTCAAGAAGGCCCAGCCGCGCTGCAGGTGGCGCAGCAGGCTGTGGCTTTTGTACTGCGTGATCACGCCGATGCGCCGGATGCCGCTGTTCATGCAGTTCGACAAGGCAAAGTCGACGATGCGGAACTTGCCGCCGAAGTACACCGCGGGCTTGGCACGGCTGTCGGTCAGGTTCTTCAGACGGCTGCCACGGCCTCCGGCCAGCACCAGCGCCACCGCCCGCCGCGGCAGGTCAAGGCTCTGGGCCACGTCGATGGGTTTCATGTCGTCTCCTGGGTCTGCAAGAAAGTTACACGGCTCAGCACAGCGACGCTGCGTGAGGTCGATCAAAAAACCAAAGAAAATTCAGCGAAACAGCTTGAAGATTCGGCGCCAAATGCCTGTCAACACACGCCGACAGTGCCCGCCGCTGCGCAATGGAGATTGTCCACCAAGGGGCGAAGCCGTCAGAAATGCGGGAGCATGTAGCTAAATTACAGTGCACGGCCGAGCTCTCGTTGACGGTGATCTGGCCGATCATCGACACTCGAAGTGCCGCAACCCAGCCACAGTGATGGCATGGCACGGCCCCTGCAAGCCCCATCAGCACATGCCCCACCCTCAACGCCCATGAACACCATCGCCCAGATCCCGAACCCGACAGCCGTCGACCGCCACCTGCTGGCCACCGTCGGAACTGCGCCG
>JANOBX010000132.1:0-21781 GCA_031411875.1 Burkholderiales bacterium
CGCCGCGACACCGTCTCGGCCACGCAGGCCGGCTTGGCCGAGCCCTCGAGTTCCACCGTGGCCTCGACGACGAGCTGCGCACCACCGTCCAGCGGCTCGTACGACAGCAGCTTGAAGCGGCCGCGCAGGCGGCTGCCCACGCGCACCGGCGCGACGAATCGAACCCGATTCAGGCCGTAGTTGATGCCCATCTTCACGTCGGCCACCTGAAAGCCCTTGTCGAACAGCATCGGCAGCAGGCTCAGGGTGAGGAAACCATGGGCCACGGTGGCCCCAAAGGGCCCGGCCGCGGCGCGTGCCGGGTCGGTGTGGATCCATTGGTGGTCGCCCGTGGCCTGGGCGAACTGGTCGATGCGGGACTGCTCGACGACGAGCCAGTCGCTGACACCCAGTTCCCGGCCCACGAGGGGCTGCAGTTCGGCCAGGGTCGCGTAGTTCATGGGGCGTCTCAATGACGTGTGTTCAGTGCAGCCAGGCCAGCAGCGGCTGCCATTGCGACAGGTCGCGTTCGACCCGGCTGGGGGCTACGTCCCACAGGGTCAGGCCACGCGCTGCCAGCTGCACGTAGTTCTGCGTGTCGCGCAGTTCGGCCACCACCGGCAGCTTCAGGGTGGCCAAATACTGGTGCAGTTGCTCGCTGGCCTTGGTGTGGTCGCGCACGCGCATGCCCACCAGTCCCAGCTTGACGTCGCCGCCCCGCTTGTGGGCGCGCAGTTCCGCGACAAAGGCGTGCGTGGCCTGGATGTCGAACAGGCTGGGCTGCAGGGGCACCAGCAGGCGATCTGCGATCTTCAGCACCGCGTCCAGGCGCTTGCCGTGCAGGCCGGCGGGAGTGTCCAGCACGACGTGGGTGGTGCCCTTGGGCGGGCGCACGACATCGTCGGCGGCGACGTCCCAGCCGCGGATGCGCGGCAGCTGCGGCGGGCGCCGGCCCAGCCACTGGCGGCTCGACTGCTGGCGGTCGACGTCGCCGAGCATCACGGCATGGCCGGCGGCGGCGAGCGCACCGGCCAGGTTGGTGGCCAGGGTGCTTTTGCCGACACCCCCCTTGGGGTTGGCAACCACGATCACGGGCATGGGGTTCTCCTGAGGCGCTGCAATGTTAGCGAGGCCGGCGGCCGCTCAGCGGAGCCCGTCCCACAACAACTTCAGCCCGGTGAGCAGCATGCCCGCATAAGCCACGCGGTAGAACACCACCGGGCTCATCCGCTCCAGCAAGCGCACGCCCAGCCACACGCCCAGCGGCGCCAGCGGCATGAGCAGCAGCGAGGTGGCCATGTTGCGCAGGTCGATCAAGCCCAGCATCGCGTAGGGCCCCCACTTGGCCAGGTTCACGGCGGCAAAGAAGACCGCCAGGGTGGCGCTGAGCACGCGCGGGCTCAGCCCCAATGGCAGGGTGTAGGCGCTGATGGGTGGACCGCCGGCATGGGCGACGAAGCTGGTGAACCCGGCCGCCGTGGCGCAGGCCGGACCCAGCCAGGGGCGTGGCGGGCCGGCTTCGGCCCGCGGCCTGAACAGCAGCCGCTGCGCCAAAAAGGCCAGGGTCATGGCGCCGACGATGCCGGCCACCGCCTTCACCGACAGCAGTCCGAAGCCCACCCAGCCCAGCACGATGCCCGCCAGCCCCCAGGGGACGAGGCGCCGCACCAGCGCCCGGTCGCGGTCGGCCCAGAGCTGCTGCAGGCCGGTGGCGTCCATCACCAGCAGCAGCGGCAGCAGGATGGCCGCCGCCTGCGGCACCGGCATCGTCAGTGCCAGCAGCGGCACCGCCAGTGAGCCGAAGCCGCTGGCAAAACCGCTCTTGGCCAGGCCGGTCATCAGCACCGCCGGCACCGCGACGGCGTAGAACCAGGGGTCGTTGACGACCGTGCCGCTGCGCCAGAGTTCGGCCAGGAATTCAGGCAAGCTGGCAGGCTTCCTCGAACGCCAGACGCGGACTGCGCGGGAAAACCTTGGACGGGTCGCCATGGCCCAGCGAGCAGACGAAGTTCGTCTTCACGGGCGTGCCGGCCCAGAACGCGGCGTCGAGCGCGGCAGCGTCGAAGCCGCTCATCGGCCCGCAGCCCAGGCCGAGCGCGCGCGCCGCCAGCATCAGGTAGGCACCCTGCAGCGACGAGTTGCGGAAGGCCGTGGCCTTGATCATGGCCTCGTTGCCAACGAACCAGCTCTTCGCGTCGGCGTGCGGGAACAGCTGCGGCAGCTTGTCGTAGAACCTCATGTCCATGCCGATCACGGCGGTCACCGGCGCCTGCGCCACCTTGGCCTTGTTGCCCTCGGACATGCAGGCCACCAGCCGCTCCTTGGCTTCGGCGCTGCGCACGAAGATCACCCGCGCCGGGCTGCAGTTGGCCGAGGTCGGGCCCCACTGGTACAGCGCGTACAGCTCGCGCAACGTGGCGTCGCTCACGGGCGTGGACAGCCAGCCGTTCTGGGTGCGGGCGTCGTTGAACAGCTGCTCGGTGGTGATCTGCATGGGGGGGCTGACGTCAGGGGTTGCGAAGCCCTGGACAATACGCCCATGTTTCAGCCTTCGCAGCACGACGTGCGCCGCTTCTTCTGCGGCACGCATGCCCGCCGCAGCCAGGGCCTGCCGCTGGATCCGATGCAGGACCTGGCGGCGCGCTGGATCGACGAGCACCCCGAATACCACGCCGATCTCGCCGACGAGCCCGCGGCGCTGGCCACCGTCTACACCGTCGACGAGGGTCGCACCAATCCTTTCCTGCACCTGTCGATGCACCTGTCCATCACCGAGCAGGTGGCCATCGACCAGCCCAGCGGCATCCGCCAGGCGGTGGAGCTGCTGGCCGCGCGCCGCAACTCGCTGCACGCCGCCCACCATGAGGTGATGGAATGCCTGGGCGAGATGATCTGGGCCAGCCAGCGCAGCGGACAGCCGCCCGACGGGCAGGCCTACATCCAGGCGGTGCGGCAGCGCGCCACGCGCTGAGCCGGCGCGCCGGAGCCTATTTCGGCGCCACCGTCACCCAGGGCACTTCCAGCCAGTTGTCGGCGCGGTGGACAGCCGTGACGTTGGCGCGCGCGGCCCAGGGGATGACCTGCCGGTGCAGCGGGATGGTGTGGACCTGCTCTCGCCATTCGCGCAGGGCCGCCTTGACCAATTCCTCGCGCTTGGCCGGGTCGGCCTCGACGCTGCTCTGGGCCGCCAGCCCGTCGAACTTCTCGTTGCGCACGTTGCCGTAGTTGTACAGGCCCACACCCTTGTCGCCGCGAATGCGCATCAGCGGCGTCATGCTGGTCTCGGCGTCGGTGATGGCGCCGCCCCAACCGTACAGGAACAAGCTGGTGTCCAGCTTCTCCAGCTTGGGGAAATAGGTCGTGCGCGGCATGGCATTGACGCGCACCTTCACCTTCAGCTGCGCCCACATGCTGGCCAGCGCGATGCAGATTTCCTCGTCGTTGATGTAGCGGTTGTTCGGGCAGTCCAGGGTGATCTCGAAGCCTTCGGGGTAGCCCGCCTCGGCCATCAGCGCCCGCGCCTTGGCCAGGTCGAAGGGGAATCGGCTTTCGATGCTGGGGTCCTGGTAGGCCCCGGCCGGCGACGGCGTGTTGCCCCCCGTGGGCGCGCTCTGGCCGTTCAGCAGCCGGGTGCGGATGGCCTCGATGTCGATGGCCTGGTAGAGCGCCAGGCGCACGCGGCGGTCCTTGAACGGGTTCTTGTCGCCCGGCACCTTGGCGTAGAGCAGCTTGTCGCGAGCCTGGTCCATGCCGAGGAACACGACCCGGTTCTCCGGGCCTTCGATGATCTTCACGCCGCTGGTGTTGCGCAGCCGGGCGATGTCGCGTGGCGCCGGGTCGAGCACGAAGTCGATCTCGCCGCTGACCAGGGCCGCCAGCCGCGTGGCGTCGTTGGCGATCGGGGTGTACACGATCTCCTGCACGTTGCCTTCGAACTTGCCCCACCAGGCCGGGTTGCGCTTGAAGGTGGTCTTGATGCCGGGCTGGCGCTGCGCCAGCAGGTAGGGGCCGGTGCCGTTGGCGTTGAACGATGCGAAGCTTTCTTCCTTGTTCTTGAAGTCGAGCGGGCGGGTGACCTTGTTCTTCTCGCTCCAGGAGCGACTCATCACCGGGATGGTGCTCAGGTGCTGCAGGAACACCGGGTTCACGCGCTCGAGCTTGAAGTCCACCGTGAGCGGGTCGACCGCGGTGGCGCTGCCCAGGGCGTTGGCGTACACGTTCAGCTGCGAGGTCAGCTCCTTGGCGCGCTGCAGCGTGAACACCACGTCGTCGGCGGTGAAGGGGCTGCCGTCGTGGAACTTCACGTTCGGCCGCAGCTTGAAGCGCCAGCCCAGCGGACCGGTCTGCTGCCAGCTGAGCGCCAGGCGCGGCCCGAGGTTGAGCTGGCGGTCCCGGTCGACCAGGGTCTCGTAGACCTGGCCGTTGATCTGGTTGGTCAGGCTCTCGTTCTGCGAGTGCGGGTCCATCGTCTGGGCGTCGCCCTGGCTGGCCCAGCGCAAGCTCTGGGCCTGGGCCGGCATGGCCAGGCTGGCGACCAGCGCGCTGGCCAGCAACGCATGCGAGATTGAGGACATCTTCGAAAACTCCCGGCTGGACATCAGTCGCCGAGTGTAGGCAAAGCCCCCGTTTCGGGTTTCAGCCCGGGCCGGAGCGGCCTGCCCGGCGCAGCACCGCGGGGTCGGCCCAGAGCTCGTTGACCTGGGGGAAGCGCTGGTCGGCGCCGGCTTCGCGACCCAGGATCCGGTCGCTCGCACCGGGGCTGGACAGGTCCAGCAGCTGCGGCGTGATCGGCAGGTCCGACCGGGTCGAGAAGAAGGTTCGCACGATCGGCGAGACCAGGGCCGCAGCGTTCTGCTCGACCACCACCGCCAGCCGACCCGATTCCAGCCGCACCACCGAGCCCGTCGGGTAGATGCCCAGGCTCTTGACGAAGGTGCCGAACAGCAAGGGGTCGAAATGGCCTTTCCAGCTGGCCATGCGGGCGATGCTTTCCGCGGGGTCCCAGCCCTGCTTGTAGGGGCGGTTGCTGGTGATGGCGTCGTAGACGTCGCAGATCGCGCCCATGCGTGCCACCTGGGTGATCTGGCCCCCGGGCAGGCGGTGCGGGTAGCCGGTGCCGTCCATGCGTTCGTGGTGGTGCAGCACCACGTCGAGCATGACCTCGCTGGGTTCCTGGCCATCCACGAGCAGCGAATGGCCGCGCTCGGGGTGCGTGCGCATGACGGCAAATTCCTCGTCGGTCAGCTTGCCGGGTTTGTTCAGCACGTCCACGGGCATCAACGCCTTGCCGATGTCGTGCATCAGCCCGGCCAGCCCGGCCTCGCGACGCTGCGCTTCGTCCATGCCCAGCTGCCGGCCGAGCGACACCATCAGCGCGCAGACGGCCACGGAGTGCATGAAGCTGTAGTCGTCCTGCGTCTTGAGGCGGGCCAGGCTGACCAAGGCACCCGGATTGCGCTGCACGGAATCGGCGATGTCGGCGACCAGCGGCAAGGCGCCCTCGGCGTCGATGGTGCGGCCCATGCGGGCTTCATTGAACATGGACATGACCGCAGCACGACCGCGATTGCAGATCGCGGCGGCCTGCTGCAGCTCGTCCTGCAGGCTGCGGGTGGCCGGTGACGGAGCAGCGGACGACGACGCTGCCGCCAGCGCGGGCAAGCGCGGCGCGGCAGCCAAGGCGGGCGGCGGCGATGCTTCAGCAGTTTCGAGCTCGGCCACATCCAGCCCGAGGCCGGGATCGATCCAGACCTCGGTCACGGAGCTGTCCAGGAGCTTGCGCAGGTCGGCCGGGTCGCGCAGCACGAATTTCGTCCGCCAGAAGGGGTGGCTCATCCAGGGCCCTTCCAGTGCATGCAGGTGCATCCCCACGCGCAGCTGGCCAACAGGTATTTTCTTGAGCATTCACAAAGACGGACCGCGGGTCCGTCGGGGAAGGGTCTGGAGTCTGCAACCCGGCCTATGCTCTGGGCCATGACACAGGTCAACAAGCCGATGATGAACGAAACCTTGCGCGAAGCGCTGTCCCGAAACGTGCGCGATGCCCTGTCCGAAGACATCGGGAAGGGTGATTGGACCGCTCAGCTGGTGCCCGCAGGCCGCCGAGCCCATGCAAAGGTCATGCTCAAGGAAGACGCCATCGTCTGCGGCAGGCCCTGGTTCGACGCCTGTTTCCGCGCCCTGGACCCGCTGGCCCGCATCGACTGGCCAGCGAGCGAAGGCGCGCTGGCGCACGCCGGCAGCGTGGTCTGCGAGATCGAAGCCGACGCCCAGGCGCTGCTCAGCGCCGAACGGCCTGCGCTGAACTTCCTGCAGACGCTCTCGGCGGTGGCCACCACCACGCGCGCTTACGTGGACGCCATCGATGGCGCTTCACCGAACCCGCGCGGCTGCGCCGTGCTCGACACCCGCAAGACCTTGCCCGGGCTGCGCCAGGCGCAGAAGTACGCCGTGCGCACCGGCGGCGGCCGCAACCAGCGCATGGCGCTGTGGGACGGCATCCTCATCAAGGAAAACCACATCGCCGCCGCTGGCGGGGTGGGTGCGGCGCTGAAGGCCGCCTTCGCCCTCGAATCGGGCGTGTCCGTCCAGGTCGAGGTGGAAAACCTGGCCGAGCTTGAAGAGGCTTTGTCCCATGGCGCCACGAGCGTGCTGCTCGACGACTTCAGCCTCGACGACATGCACGCGGCCTATGCGCTGAACGCGGCCCGGGCCCAGCCTGCCTTGCTCGAGGTGTCGGGCGGGGTCGACCTGGCGAGCATCCGCGCCATCGCGGCCACGGGCGTGGACCGCATCTCGGTGGGCAAGCTCACCAAGGACGTGCGCGCCATCGACCTGTCGCTGCGCGTGCTGCCGGCGGCGCCAGGGTGACGGGGATGATGGAATGAAACAGGCAATGGCCACGCCGCTGCAGCTGCAGCTGCCCATTGCCGGGATGACCTGCGCCTCCTGCGCGGGCCGGGTCGAAAAGGCCCTGCGCGCAGTGCCAGGCGTGGCCAGGGTCGACGTCAATCTGGCCCTGGAGAATGCCCGCATCACGGCCGAACCCGGCCAATCGCCTGGAGTCGAAGCCCTTTTGGAGGCCGTGCAGCGCGCCGGCTACGACGTGCCGCAACGCAGCTGGCAGCTGCAGGTGAGCGACATGACCTGTGCATCGTGCGTGGGCCGGGTCGAGAAGGCGCTGCTGAAGCTGCCGGGCGTGCTCTCGGCCAGTGTCAACCTGGCGACCGAGGAAGCCCGGGTCACGGCCCTGGCCGACGTGCCGCTGGAAGCGCTGCTGACGGCCGTCACACGGGCGGGCTACGTCGCTCGGGAGCGCGTCGAAGCCAACGCCGAAGCCGTTGCCGGCGGCGGCACCGACGCTGCGCCCGCCACGCATCGCCGTGGCTTGAGCGAAGGCCAGGCGGTCGTGCTGGCCGCCGTGCTGACGCTGCCACTGGTCGCGCCGATGCTGGCCATGCCCTGGGGTGTGCACGCCATGTTGCCCGGCTGGGTGCAGCTGCCGCTGGCCGGCGTGGTGCAGGTGTTCCTGGGCTGGCGCTTCTACCGCGCGGGCTGGCTGGCGCTGCGCGCCGGCGTCGGCAACATGGACCTGCTGGTGGCCTTGGGCACTTCTGCAGCCTTCGGCCTGAGCGTGGCGCTGCTGCTGCGTCACGGCGGCCAGCCGGGCATGCCGCACCTGTACTTCGAAGCCTCGGCCAGCGTCATCACGCTGGTGTTGCTGGGCAAGTGGCTGGAAGGTCGCGCCAAGCGCCAGACCACGGCCGCGATCCGGGCGCTGAACGCACTGCGCCCGGCCAGCGCACGCGTAGTGCGCAACGGCGTTGAGATCGATCTTCCGCTGCACGAGGTGCGGGTCGGTGACCGGGTGAACGTGCGCCCGGGTGAACGCATCGCCGTGGACGGCCGCATCGACAGCGGCCGCAGCCATGTCGACGAGTCGCTCATCACCGGCGAAAGCCTGCCTGTGGTCAAGGGCCAGGGCGACCGCGTCACCGGCGGCGCCATCAACGGCGAGGGCGCGCTGACGGTGCAGACCCTGGCGGTGGGCGCCGAGACGACGCTGGCGCGCATCGTGCGCCTGGTCGAAAACGCGCAGGCCGGCAAGGCGCCGGTGCAACGGCTGGTCGACCAGGTCAGCGCGGTGTTCGTGCCGGTGGTGCTGGGCATTGCCATGCTCACGCTGGGCGGCTGGCTCGTCGTCGGGGCGACCTGGGAACAGGCGGTGATCAACGCCGTGTCGGTGCTCGTCATCGCCTGCCCCTGCGCGCTGGGCCTGGCCACGCCCACGGCCATCATGGTCGGCACCGGGGCAGCGGCGCGGCACGGCATCCTCATCAAGGATGCGGCAGCCCTGGAACAGGCGCACCGCGTCACCACCGTCGCCTTCGACAAGACCGGCACGCTGACCGCGGGCCAGCCCACGCTGGTGGCGGCGCTGCCGGCCCCCGGGCTGGAAGGCGACGAACTGCTGCGCCTGGCCGCGGGCCTGCAGCAGAGCAGCGAACACCCCCTGGCGCGCGCGGTGCTCGCCCAGTCCGCGGCGCGCGGGTTGCAGCCGCCGGCCGTGACCAACGCCACCGCCCTGCCCGGACGCGGCCTGCAGGCCCGGTTGGAAGGCCGGTGGCTGGCCCTGGGCAGCACCCGGCTGCTGCAGGAAAGCGGCGCCGATGCCGGGTCGCTGGCGGCCGAAGGCGACAGGCTCGAGGGCATCGGGCGCACGGTGTCGTGGCTGATTGACCAAGGAAGCGACCCAGGCAGCGACACCGGCAGCGACACGGGCCGCGACACCGGGGCGCCGCCAGTCCCGGGCGCTGGAACCCAGGCACGAAGCCCAGCCCGCGTGCTGGGCCTGCTGGCCTTCGGCGACACCCTCAAGCCCGGCGCCGCCGCGGCCGTGGCCAGGCTGCAGGCGCTGGGCGTGAAGACCGTGCTGCTGACCGGCGACAACCGCGGCAGTGCCGAGGCGGTGGCGAGCAGCCTGGGCATCACCGAGGTGCGCGCCGACGTGCTGCCGGCCGACAAGGCCGCGGCGGTGCAGGCCCTGCGCACCGCGGGCGAGGTCGTGGCGATGGTCGGCGACGGCATCAACGACGCCCCGGCGCTGGCCGCGGCCGATGTCGGCATCGCCATGGCCACCGGCACCGACGTGGCCATGGAAACCGCTGGCATCACGCTGATGCAGGGCGACCCCGAACGGGTCGCCGACGCGCTGGACATCTCGCGCCGCACCTATGCCACGCTCAAGCGCGGCCTGTTCTGGGCCTTTGCCTACAACGTGGTGGGCCTGCCCCTGGCAGCCTTCGGCTTCCTGAACCCGGTGTTCGCAGGCGCGGCGATGGCGCTGTCCAGCGTCAGCGTGGTGGCCAATGCCCTGCTGCTGCGACGCTGGCAACCACCGCTTCGCAGCGTACGGGCTGGCCCGCAGGTGACAGCGGCCGAGCCGCACGTCGCGTAGCCTCGCGCATCATGTCCGATACCTCCACCGTCTACACCGAGCGCTGGGCGGCCACCGACCGCTGGCTGCCCGTGCGCGGCCTGCGCTACCACCTGCGCTGCTGGGGCAGCCCCGCCCAGGTCACGCCCGAAAGGCCACCGCTGGTGCTGATGCACGGCTGGATGGACGTGGCCGCCTCGTTCCAGTTCATGGTCGACGAGCTGCACGCCGCAGAGGCCGATGACCGCTACATCGTCGCCGCCGACTGGCGCGGTTTCGGCCTGACCGACACCCCGCCCGGCGACAGCTACTGGTTCCCCGACTACCTGGGCGACCTGGACGCCCTGCTCGACGCTGTGCTGGCCGAATGCCCGGCCACGCCACGGCTCGACCTGCTGGGCCACAGCATGGGCGGCAATGTGGTGATGAGCTACGCCGCACTGCGCCCGGAGCGCATCCGCAGGCTCGTCAACCTGGAAGGCTTCGGCATGCCACGCACCGAACCCGCCCAGGCGCCGCAGCGCCTGCTGCAGTGGCTGGACGAGTTGAAGCAACCCGCCCAGCTGCGCGACTACGACAGCGTGCAGGCCGTGGCCGAGCGGCTGATGAAGAACAACCCGCTGTTGCCGGCCGACAAAGCCGCCTGGCTGGCCCCGCACTGGTCGCGCCAGGGTGCCGACGGCCGCTGGCACATCCTGGGCGACCCGGCGCACAAGCGCGTGAACCCGATGCTGTATCAGGTGGACGAGGTGCTGGCCGCCTGGCGCCAGATCCAGGCACCGGTGCTGTGGGTCGAAGGCGACCAGACCGACGTGTCGAAGTGGTGGGGCAAGCGCTACACCCGGGCCGAATTCGAAACCCGGCTGGCCGTGGTGCCCTACGTCAGGCGCGCCCTGCTTTCGCCTTGCGGCCACATGCTGCACCACGACCAGCCCGGGCCGCTGGCGCAGCAGGTGCTGGAGCACCTGGCCTGACCCCGCGTGCCAAAATAGCGCGCATGGACATCGAACAAATCAACTCGATCGGCTCGCTGCTCGCCGACCTGAGCACCCGCACCCAGCAGCTCCGGGGGTATCTTTGACTACGACCGCAAAGCCCTGCGGTTGAACGAAGTCAACGCCGCGCTGGAAAACCCCGCGGTGTGGAACGAACCCAAGCGAGCCCAGGAACTGGGCCGCGAGAAGAAGACGCTGGAAACCGTGGTCGAGACCATCGACCACCTCCAGAGCAATCTGTCGGACAACGCCGAGCTCTTCGAGATGAGCAAGGCCGACGGCGCCATGGACGACCTGGCCGCCATCGAGGCCGAGGCACACAAGCTGCGCGAGGTGGTCGAGAGCCTGGAATTCCGGCGCATGTTCAGCAACCCGGCCGACCCGGGCAACTGCTTCGTCGACATCCAGGCCGGTGCCGGCGGCACCGAGGCCTGCGACTGGGCCGGCATGCTGTTGCGCCAATACCTGAAGTACGCCGAGCGCAAAGGCTTCACCGCCACGCTCGAAGACGAGACGCCGGGTGACGTGGCGGGCATCAAGAGCGCCACGCTGAAGATCGAGGGCGACTACGCCTTCGGCCACCTGCGCACCGAAACCGGCGTGCACCGCCTGGTGCGCAAGAGCCCCTTCGACAGCGCCGGCGGCCGCCACACCAGCTTTGCCAGCCTGTTCGTCTACCCCGAGGTCGACGACACGATCGAGATCGAGATCAACCCGTCAGACGTGCGCACCGACACCTTCCGCGCTTCGGGCGCCGGCGGGCAGCACATCAACAAGACCGACTCGGCGGTGCGCCTCACGCACATTCCCACCGGCATCGTCGTGCAGTGCCAGGACGGGCGCAGCCAGCACGGCAACCGCGACGTGGCCTGGAAGCGATTGCGCTCGCGGCTATACGACTTCGAGATGCGCAAGCAGCTCGAGGCCCAGCAGAAACTGGAAGACACCAAGACCGACGTCGGCTGGGGCCACCAGATCCGCAGCTACGTGCTCGACCAGAGCCGCATCAAGGACCTGCGCACCAACGTCGAGATCAGCAACACGCAGAAAGTGCTGGACGGCGATCTCGACCCGTTCATCGAAGCCAGCCTGAAACAGGGGCTCTGACCGCCCTGCCCGGGCCCCCCTTCCAGGGATGCCGCCCCGACCGAACCCGAGACATCCATGCGAGAAGGCCCTGCCACCCTGGTGCGACGTGAAGACTACGTGGCGCCCGCCTACACCATCCGCCGCGTCGAGCTCACCTTCGACCTGGAGCCGGCCAAGACCATCGTCGCCAGCCGCCTGCACTTCGAGCGCAGGGCCGGCCAGGCGCACCAGCCGTTGCGTCTCCATGGCGACGAACTGACGCTGCTGCGGGTGCAGGCCGACGGCCAGAGCGTGTCTTTCCGTCACGAAGGCGGTGACCTCGTCATCGACAACCCGCCCGACGCTGAAAGCTTCGTCCTCGACATCCGCAACACCTGCGCGCCCGAGCGCAACACGCGTCTGCAGGGCCTGTACACCAGCCAGGGCGGCTTCTTCACGCAGTGCGAGCCCGAGGGCTTCCGCCGCATCACCTACTTCCTGGACCGGCCCGACGTGATGGCCGAGTTCCAGGTGACCCTGCGGGCCGACAAGGCCCGCTACCCGGTGCTGCTGAGCAACGGCAATCTCGTCGATCAGGGCGCGCTCGACAACGGCCGGCACTACGCCAAGTGGCACGACCCCTTCCCCAAGCCCAGCTACCTGTTCGCCCTGGTGGCCGGCCGACTGGTGGCGCGCGAGCAGCGCATCACCAGCCGCAATGGCCGCCAGCATCTGCTGCAGGTGTACGTGCGCCCGGGCGACCTGGAAAAGACCGAACACGCCATGAATTCGCTGGTGGCCAGTGTGGTCTGGGACGAGGTGCGCTTCGGTCTGGCGCTGGACCTGGACCGCTACATGGTCGTGGCGGTGGAGGACTACAACGGCGGCGCGATGGAGAACAAGGGCCTGAACCTGTTCAACACCAAGTACGTGCTGGCCACTGCCAACACCGCCACCGACACCGACTTCGCCGACATCGAAAGCGTCATCGCGCACGAGTACTTCCACAACTGGACCGGCAACCGCATCACCTGCCGCGACTGGTTCCAGCTGAGCCTGAAGGAAGGCCTGACGGTCTTCCGCGACCAGGAATTCAGCATGGACATGGCCGGCTCGGCTTCGGCGCGCGCGGTCAAGCGCATCGATGACGTGAAACGGCTGCGCGCGCTGCAGTTCGCGGAAGACGCCGGTCCCATGGCGCACCCGGTGCGGCCCGACAGCTATCTCGAGATCAACAACTTCTACACCGCGACCGTCTACGAAAAGGGCGCCGAGGTGGTGCGTATGATGCACACCCTGGTGGGCCGCGAAGGCTTCGCGCGCGGCATGAAGCTGTACTTCGAGCGCCACGATGGCCAGGCCGTGACCTGCGACGACTTCGCCCAGGCCGTGGCCGACGCGAACCCGGACAGCCAGCTGTCCACGCGACTGCCTGCGTTCAAGCACTGGTATGCGCAGTCGGGCACGCCGCGGGTGGGTGCGCGCGGCTGGTACGACGCCCAGGCGCAGCGCTACACGCTGCTGCTGTCGCAGCACACCCCCGCCACGCCCCGCCAGCCGACCAAGCAGCCCTTCGTGATCCCGGTGCTGACCGCCCTGCATGCCCCCGACGGCCGGCTGCTCGCACCCGCGCGCCTGCTGGTCCTCGAACAGCCGGGCCAGACCTTCGTCTTCGACGACATCGCCGACACGCCCGTGCCGTCGCTGCTGGCCGGCTTCTCGGCCCCCGTCGACCTGGACGACGGCCTGGACGAGCCCTCGCGCCTGGTGCTGATGGCGCATGACCACGACGCCTTCAACCGCTGGGAATCTGGCCAGCGGCTGATGCAGGCCGCCCTGCTCGCCGCCGTCTCCGCCGGTGGAGAACTGCACATCAGCGACGCCCTGCTGCAGGGCCTGCGGCGCCTGCTGCGCGACCCCGTGCTCGACCCGGCCTTCAAGGAGCTGGCGCTGCAAGCCCCCAGCGAGGGTCAGCTGGCCGAAGCCCTGCGCGGCCCCGTGGACCCGCAACGCATCCACGCCGTGCGCGAAGAGTGGCGCAGCCAGCTGGCCGAGCGCCTGCACGGCGACTGGCTGTGGGCCTTCGAGCATCACCGCGTGGCCACGGGCTACAGCCCCGATGCAGCCCAGGCCGGCCGCCGGGCGCTGGCCAATCTGGCGCTGCAGATGCTGTGCCTGCAGGCGGTGCGCACCGGCGACGCGGTCTGGCCTGGCCGCGCGTACCAGCAGTTCAAGGACACCAGCAACATGACGGACCGCCTGGCGGCGCTGCAAGCGCTGACAGACGCGCATTCGCCGCTGGCCGAGGCCGCGCTGCAGCGCTTCCACGCCCAGGCCCAGGGCGACGCCCTGGTGCTGGACAAGTGGTTCATGCTGCAGGCCCGTGCGCCCGAGCCCGTGGGTCGCGACGGCCAGGCCACGGGCGCGGCCTTCGCCCGCGCCCGGGCGCTGTTGAAACACCCGGACTTCTCGCTGCGAAATCCCAACCGCATGCGCGCCCTGCTCATCACCCTGTGCGCGTCGAACCCGGCGGCCTTCCACCGCCGCGACGCCGCCGGCTACGTGATGTGGGCCGACAAGCTGCTCGAGCTGGACGCCATCAACCCGCAGGTGGCTGGCCGCCTGGCGCGCGTGATGGACCGCTGGGCGGCTTTGGCCGAACCCTACCGCAGCGCAGCGCGCGAGGCCATCGTCCGCGTCGCGGCCAAGCCCGACCTGAGCAACGACGTTCGCGAGATTGTCACCAAGGCCCTGGAGTCCACATGAACCGACGCATCAGCCTGACGCAGTACCTGGTCGAGCAGCAGCGCGAGCACGGCACCATCCCGGCCCAGCTGCGCCTGCTGATCGAAGTGGTGGCACGCGCCTGCAAACGCATCGCCATCGCCGTCAACAAGGGTGCTCTGGGCGACGTGCTGGGCAGCGCCGGCACCGACAACGTGCAGGGCGAGGTACAAAAGAAGCTCGACGTCATCAGCAACGAAGTGCTGATCGAGGCCAACGAATGGGGCGGCCACCTGGCGGCCATGGCCAGCGAGGAAATGGACAGCATCCACGTGGTGCCCAACCGCTACCCGCAAGGCGAGTACATGCTGCTGTTCGACCCGCTGGACGGCAGCAGCAACATCGACGTCAACATCAGCATCGGCACCATCTTCAGCGTGCTGCGCAAGATCGGGCATGCCCGCGGCATCAGCGAAGAAGACTTCCTGCAGCCCGGCAAGCAGCAGGCGGCCGCTGGCTACTGCGTATACGGCCCGCAGACGACCCTGGTGCTGACCGTCGGCAACGGCCTGGCGATGTTCACGCTGGACCGCGAGACCGGCAGCTGGGTCCTCACCGACAGCGGCCTGCAGATCCCTGAAGACACCCAGGAATTCGCCATCAACATGTCGAATGTTCGCCACTGGGCGCCGCCGATGAAGCGCTACATCGACGAATGCCTGGCCGGCCGGACCGGACCACGGGCCAAGGACTTCAACATGCGCTGGGTCGGCAGCATGGTGGCCGACGTGCACCGCCTCATCACCCGCGGCGGCGTGTTCATCTACCCCTGGGACCAGCGCGAACCCGACAAGCCTGGCAAGCTGCGCCTGATGTACGAGGCCAATCCGATGTCGTTCCTGGTGGAACAAGCCGGTGGCGCGGCGACCAACGCCAAAGAACGCATCCTCGACCTGCAACCCGGCAAGCTCCATGAACGCGTGAGCGTGGTGCTGGGCTCGAAGAACGAGGTCGAGCGCATCACCGCCTACCACCAGCAGGCCGACTGACCCCTGCGGCACGCGGCGCCCGCCGCGTGCGTGCCATCCAGATCTTGAAGGCGTTGGGCGTCAGTTCCCTTCGCATCAGCGCCACGACCTGCCCGGGCGAAATGCCATGCCGTGTCATCACCGCGGCGAACGGGGGCTGGTCGTCCCAGGCCAGTGCGATCACGCTCTGAATTTCCTCAGCCGAGAGACGGGGTACGGTTTTCGCCATAACGGGACTACCAAAAAACAATGCCCCGATACCGACTAGGTACCGGGGCTTTGAAGTTCAAAGCTCCTGGAGGAGTTGAATCTGGTGGACCGGGGTCACTCCAATCGTCCTATGAAGATGATCAGAGCAAGGCCCAGGTTACTGTAGAAGTTACTGCAGGCGCCGCGTGCCAATGGCCGAGCGGATAACCTTCATTGTGGCGCTATTTGACCCGGACCGGCTCTGCCGACCTCAACCCTGGGCTTCACGCATTGAGGCATTGCTTGAAGTGCACTGCCGGCTGACATCCAGCGCACCAAACTTTCCGCACTCCTCGATGAGCGTAGGCGAAGGCGATCGAATCACCTGTTTGCGGGACTCGCCGGACCCACTCGAATGAGTGTCGAAAATTCTTACAACGCCCAGTCTTTAGCCTAGGATTTTGCGGCAGTGTTTTCCTAAGCTGTTGCTGCCAAACGATTTTTTAGATCGGCGAGCTTGTGGCGTGCAATTTGCAATGACGTGTCGAGGCAGTGACATACCTCCTGCCTCCTCGCGGCTGGCCCTCCAGTCGCGTGCTATTTGTTAGCAGCAAGGACGACACATGACGTTTTCCGATCCTCAGGGCGCAGTGCTCCAGAAAAAAACCAGCCTTTCCGCGTCGCTCACCCGACTGCTCGGCGCCGCTGCGCTGGCAGCCGGACTGACCGGGGCAGCTCAGGCCGGCCCGTACATGGTTGATTACAGCTTTACTACCGGGCTCGGTGCCACCAGCGTAGTAAATGCTGGCGACAACCTCGTTGCCCGGGCTTACCCGTCCACTTCGTCGAACCCAACCTTGTCGGTCTCAGGCGGGGCACTGACTATGGGGACCCAGGCCAGCTCAGCTAATCTTGGCAGCAACAAGATCGCTGGCGTCCGTCCGCAGTTCGTCAACATCGGCGACCCGTCTCGCGATCTTTTCGCCCAAGCCATGGTTGCTGTCTACAACCCTTACGTCGAGGTCAGCTTCGACCTCGCCAGTATGGCTCTGTCCACCTCAGAGTTCTTTTTGTGGGGTAACGGTGCACCGGCCAACTTCGGCATCGGAATCAAGAACGATGGTTCGTATCGGATCTTTGACACCACGACCAACTTTTCGACTTACAGCGCCTTCGGTACGGCGGCAGGGGCAAGCACACTGCGCATGCAGATCAACGACATGATGCTGATGGAGTACTTGATCGACGACAACCTCGTTTTCACCTCGACGGGTACCTATGCCAGCCTAAGCAACGCCGTTTCGGGCTCGCTGACTATGGAGATTCGTACGGCTGGGCAGACTGCATTCGACAGCGTCAACATCGGCAACTTCAGCTTTGGCAGCAACTTTGGCACCGTGCCAGAGCCCACGTCGATCGCGTTGGTTGCCCTGGCCTTGCTGGGTGCTGGCGCAGCAAGCCGCCGTCGCGCCGCCTGATTCCACTGCACTCTCCGACGTCTGGGGGCGTCCACCGATGATTCGGTGGGCGCCCCTATTCACATGACGACGTTTATTCAGGCTGCAGCACCAATACGGGTTTAGGCTGTGTGTCTTGTCGATGGTCTGAGTGCCAAGTTGGGCGTCTACAGTGCCACCAGCCCACGCCGTTTCAGGTACGTAGCCAGAGCGTTCTCACGCATCATTTTGCAGGCAAAGATGCGTTCGATGATCTTTTCACGAGTGCTGCGGCGCATTCCCTTCGGACGTGCCCAGTTTTCGCCCAGCCGCTGCTCCAGTTTCTGCTGCAGCCGCCAAGCGCGTCCTAAGCTGTCTTCCGACTGGCTGCCGTAAGCCACGTTCGCGCAGTGCCTGCACTTGAATCGCGCGCCGCGCAGGAACAGCACGCCAACTCGACGGCCACACAGTGGGCAGCGCAGCCAGGGCCGGGCGCCGCCGTAGTTGCAGGCCGTGCGGTCCAGTTCGACGCGTTGCTCGGCACTCTCGCCGTTGACTGAGTAAGTCAGCTTCAGCGAGTCAGGCGCCACGTCGATGCCGATGCTGCCGGTGACCTCGCCCGTGGCCCGGTTCGACCACTGCCAGCCGACGTGACCCGGTCTGCCCAGAACCTTGCAGCGCGCCAGATCGCGAACGTCAAGCCGGCGGCAGTGCTCGGCCTTCACCTTGTGGCCCGGCCTGCCGGCGCCGTACCTGTGCCCACCTTTTCCCATGATTCAGCCCTTCACAGATTACGAAATCAACAGCCAAGTTCGCCGCCGCCGCCGTTGGCAACCCAGGCCCCACAGCAGCCAGGAATAGCCCCCAACAGCCCTACAGATGGCACTTCTAGATAGCACTTCACCTGCTGCAGTAGGCGGGGCTTACTGACTTCGCCGCATAGCGCCATCTGCTGAAGCATCAAAGCTCTGCCTACTTCACGCCGTGGCGCTATGCCGCCTTGGCTGCTTCAGCCGGTGGAGTAGGCAATCGCGCGCTGTTGTAGTGGATGACGTTGGCTGCCGGCGCGGCTGGCTTGTAGGCGCCACGTACGAACCCAGCCCGCGCGCCAGGGTCGAACTTGCTGTTGTCGTTGATGTTGAACCACGTCAACGCGAACAGTGAACAGACGTTCGGCCGGCGCCCCTTGCGGGTCTCGTAGAGGAAGCCGGCTTCCAGCAGTTCAGCCTTCGCCTTGTGCAGCGTGGTCTCGCTGCGCCACCCGCGCGGCTGCATCAGCTTCCACGCCACCGCGAGGTCGCCGTTTTTGTCGCCGCGATACTGCGCGGCTACATCCAGCAGCAGCTTGATCGCGTGCGGCGACAGCTTGAAAAACAGCGGGGAGCTCAGCACCGAATAGGGCACGCGGACGAACGGCTCATCGGCCTTGTTGCCCTTCTGGCGGTTGCGGGTCATCGCTTACACCCCCGCCTGCCGGGCACGCTGGCGCAGCTTGCCGGCCCACTCCCGCAGGAATAGGCGCTCGCTCGCCTCTGCCGTTTTCAGCACATCGTAGGCATGGGCTGGCAGGTGCCGCTCGACGGCATCGTGTACCAAGCGCCGGAGCTGGTCGGGGTGGATCGCTTCCAGCTCCACACTGACGTCGCTGCCAAAGTTCTTGGCGCGCGAGTCTGTGGTCTTGGTCGGCCGGGTTGGCAGACTCCATGCCTGGATCTGGCCCAGGTTGACCGCCAGCCGCTCGAAGTGGATCTCGGCGGCCGGAGCCAGTTCTCGGAGCGTGGCGTTGATCTTGTTGCCGGCGTCCAGCCCGCTCGGGTCGAAGTCGCCCAGGTGGTAGATGTACGCCGGCCGATCCTGTGCCGCGATGGCCTCCGCCGCCGTGTGCAGGAACGACAGCGATGCATAGCCGCGCGCTGTCATCAGTGGAACGTCGAACTTGGCCGTTGTCGGCAGCACCACGCCCGACAGCGCGTCCTTCTCCAGCCACACCTCGACATAGGCATCGGCGTCGCGCCACAAGTCCTTGCGGTAGAAGTCGGCCACTTCCTCCAGCGCCTGCGACGGATCGCCGTAGCTGCGTGGCTTGCGCTGCCAGAGGGTGTTGTCCACGATGCAGTGGAACGGGATCAGTCCGCTGCGCCGCATCTCCACCAGCGCGATCTGCACCTTCCCATAGCCAGCCTCAGTCTTCTCGACCACGCCGTGGACAGTGGCTTGGTAGAAGACCTGGCGCACGGTGCAGGGCTCAATCTCGCGCACGATCTCGGCCAGCGCGTCCTGGCGGAGACGCATCTCTGCGCGGGTGGCCCGGCCGCGCTTTACGGGGCTAGTCTCATTAAACATGCTCACCCTCCGCCATCCGCGCCAGAAAGCGATAGACGGACCACAGGTCGGGCAACGGCATGGTTCCGAGGTCTGGCCCCACGCCCAGCCACGGCAAGCGCGTGGCGAGCGCCTGGGCGCGCTGCAGCAGGGCTTCATGCATAGGCGGCCTCCACCACAAGCAGATAGTTGGCAACCCGGTGCGTATCGCCATCCTCTGACTGAACCAGCGTCCAAAGGGTAACGATGTTCATGCCCTCTTCCCGCAGTGTCTTGACTCTGCCGGCGGGATGGATGATGTCTAGGTGCGCGCGGATCTCGACAGTGGACAAGCTGGGAAATTGATGAAACGCTTCTCGGAGTCGATCTACCTGAGTAGCGGTGCTGACGCCTTTAAAATCAGCGAGGATTTGCTTAAGGGCCGCTTCTTTCTCGGGAGGGGCTTTTTTTTCGTTCATGTCGCGCCCCTTATGCCGCTTGAGCAGCGAGCCAAGCCTGCACATCACCGGCCCGGAACCGGGTGCAGCGAGCACCTAGCCGTACAGGTTCCACAAATTCGCCTGCTTTTAGTTTGGAGTAGATCGTGCTTTTCCCGAGTCCGGTTAACGCGGAAACCGTCGAGATCCGAAGTAGAGCATTCGAAACCTCGGCCACATGTAGCGGCTGAGTAGCTCGCAGACGGGTTGCTAGGTTCTTGGTCACGGTGATACCTTTCGCGGCGGTGCCGCTGTGGATGAACACCTAGACTTTGAGCTTCGTCGGACGAACAAAACGGCAACTGCCGTGTGGCAATAGGCACCTGCCGTTTCGGGTAGGCAAGTGCCCACCCTATCGCTGCCGAGATTCCAATGCTTGAGCGACTTCCTTAAGTTTGTTTTCGATGGTCGTTTCCCCAATATTCACGCCCTGGAGATCAGCAGAGTGCTTGATGGCGGCGGCGGCGCTTGAGTGCTTTTGGAAGTCGATGCCGGCGTCTTTACACAGCACTCCGATAATCGTCAAAAGAGTGTTGCGCTCCTTTTTTCCCAGGCCAGCGCCGTCGTCGCTTCGAGCCTCAGGGATCTCAACTTCCGGAGGAACCGCCTCGCTCCGCCTTAACTCGTCTATGCCTCCTCGCAGCGCGGAGAAGTTCGCAACTGAGTACTTGCGCAGTCCTTCTACGTACTCACTCATGCTGCTGTGGCTTCGGGACCAATAGATTGCTTCAGTCCGGACCAGCATCAGATTGCACCATCTTGCGAAGCCAAAGCCAGCGATTGCAACCAACCATGTCATTCCAAGTGGTTTGGCGAGTCCGACCGCGAGCGCGGTTAAGCTGACTACTTCGAGCGCGAAGAGAAGTTCTCGAATTCGATGTCGCCGCAGCCAGAGAGATTTGGTTAGCTTTTCTGACAGATCGTTGATCTGATTTAGATTCATCGCGCCCCTCGCGCAACCCCTGAAAGGATCGTCGCGCCAGCCCGCCAGGGAAGCGGGTTTTCGGGGATCAGCCTAGGCGCGACGAAAACGGTCTATGCGGTCTTGCTGAACGGCAGCACGTCGCCACCCTTGCGCAGCCGGTCTAGGTAGTCGGCCCATTGCTGCATCAGCGTGCGCCGCTGTTCCGCGAACTGCGTGCGGTTGTAGGCCCGGCCCAGCGAGTCCTTCACGGTGTGCGCGAGCTGGGCCTCGATGACGTTCTCCGCCACGCCCAGGCGCTCGGCCAGCATCGTGCGCGCCATGGCCCGGAAGCCGTGCGTGGTCAGGTCGTTCTGCGTGTTGATGCCCATGCGCTGCAGGGCGCCGTTCAAGGTCATGTTCGACATGGGCCGGTCGCCGCCGCGCACGCTGGGGAACACGTAGTCGCCGCCGCCGGTCAGCGGCTGCAGGTCGCGCAAGATGGCCACGGCCTGCACCGACAACGGCACCATGTGCGCGTCGCCGTTGATCTTGTCGCCGACCCGGCGCTTCATCTTTGCGGCGGGGATCGTCCAGACGGCAGCATCAAGGTCAAGTTCGGCCCAGGCCATCATGCGCAGGTTACCCGGCCGCTGGAACAGCAGCGGCGCCAACTGCAGCGCCGCCCGGGTCGTCGGAAAGCCGGTGTAGTTGTCGAACAGGCGCAGCAGGTTGCCCACCTGTTTGGGTTCGGTGACGGTTGCCATGTGCTTGGGGTGGACCGGCTTCAGAGCGTCGCGCAGGTCGGCGGCGACGTCGCGGGTGCAGACCCCGGCCGCAATGCCGTAGCGGAACACCTGCCCGCAGGCGTCCTTCACCCGGTGCGCCGTCTCGAACGTGCCGCGCGCCTCGATGCGCCGCAGCACGGTCAACAAGTCGGGCGCCGTCAGCGAGTCGATGGCCGTGCGACCGATCCAGGGGAAGACTTCCTTCTCGAAGCGCGTCAGCGTGCGGTCGGCGTGGCCGGGGCTGACCTTGGCCCGGTGGATCGTCTCCACCCACTCGCGCGCTACGGCCTCGAAACTGCCCACAGGCGGCAGGCCGACGTCGTCGCGGGCCTTGGCCTCTGCCACCACGGCCTGCTGCGCCTTGCTGGCCTTGCGGGTGTCGCTGGGATCGGTGCCTTCCGCCAAAAGCTTGCGGTAGTCGTCGGCCTTGGCCCGGGCC
>JANOBX010000133.1:0-2595 GCA_031411875.1 Burkholderiales bacterium
GCGGCCGAGGGCCTGCACCGCGTGCAGTTCCTGCCCGCCATCCCCAAGGCCCAGGTGCCGTCATTCCTGGCCGGCGTGGACATCGCCTACATCGGCTGGCAGCGTGTGCCCATCTACCGCTTCGGCATCGCGCCCAACAAGCTGATGGACTACATGATGGCCCGCTGCGCCGTGCTGCACAGCGTGGAGGCGGGCAACGACGCGGTGGCCGAGGCCGGCGCCGGGTTGACGGTGGCGCCCGAGTCACCGGCCGCGGTGGCCGAGGGCCTGCGCCGATTGGCCGCAACGCCGCCGGACGAACGCCGCGCGATGGGCGAGCGCGGCCGCGCCTTTGTTCTGGCGCACCACACCTACCCGGTGCTGGCGCAGCGCTTCCTGCAGGCGGTGTCGGCATGACCGGCCACGACGAGACCCGCGCCGTGGCCGACCGCTATGCCCGCCGCGCGGCCGGCGACCGCTACAGCCTGCTGCGCCCCGAGGTCTGGCAGATGGTGCACGAGCGCCAGCGCGCGCTGCTGCGCGGCCTGGTCGCCCACGGCTACACCGACCTGCCGGCGCTGCGCGCGACCGAGGTGGGTTGCGGCAGCGGCGGCAATCTGCTGGAGCTGCTGCGCCTGGGCCTGGCGCCCCAGCACCTGACGGGCCTGGAACTGCTGCCCGAGCGCCACGCGCTGGCCCGTCAGGCGCTGCCGGCCGCCACCGCCGTGTGGCTGGGCGACGCGACGCAGGCACCGGTGCCCGAGCACAGCCAGGACCTGGTGCTGCAGTCCACGGTCTTCAGCTCGCTGCTGGACGATGCCTTTCAGCAACGTCTGGCCGACACCATGTGGCGCTGGCTGAAGCCGGGCGGCGCGGTGCTCTGGTACGACTTCACCATCGACAACCCGCGCAACCCCGAAGTGCGCGGTGTACCGCTGCGGCGGGTGCGGTCGCTGTTCCCGCAGGGCCACCTCAGCCACTGCCGTGTGACGCTGGCGCCGCCGCTGGCGCGGGCGGTGTGCCGCGTGCACCCGTCGCTGTACGGCGTGTTCAACGCGCTGCCGCTGCTGCGCACCCATGTGCTGGTGTGGGTCCACAAGCCCCGATTTGCTTGAACGCTGCCGGCGCCTTCCGCGCCCCGCCCGGGCCTGTTGGCCTAAACTGCTGCGCATGCGGCTGACTCCTGAACAGAACCGGGCCATCGTGTCGGCGGCAGCCGAGCTGGCAGGCGCCGACGCGAGCGTCAGGCTGTTTGGCTCGCGGATCGACGATGACCTGCGGGGCGGCGACATCGATCTGCTGGTGGAGTGCCCGCGCCCCGTCGAAAAGCCCGTGTGGCTGGCCGCCCGGCTGACGGCCCGTCTGCAGCGCGTGCTGGGCGACCGCAAGATCGATGTGCTCGTGATCGACCCGTCAACGCCGCTGGAGCCCGTGCACCACGAAGCGCGTGCCACGGGCGTGCTGCTGCAAGCCTGATGGACGCCGCCCGCGAACGCCTGCGCTTCCTGCTGGAGACCGTGGCGCTGGAAGCCCACTACCTTCAGGACACCGATGGCCGCTTGTTTGCACAGCCATTCACCGCAGAACGTGCAGCCGGGCTGCGTGCGGACCCGCTGCTCGCCGAACGGCTGGATGCCTTCAGTGCCCGATTTGCGCGCCTGCAGGACACGGCAGGCGACAAGCTCCTGCCGTCGCTGCTGGTCTGCCTGGGTGAGCCCGTGGGCAGCGTGATCGACAACCTGGACCGCGCCGCCCGACTCGGGCTGCTGGCTGTGGCCAGCGACGATTGGATCGCCGCCCGGGCCCTGCGCAACCGCATGGTGCACGAGTACATCCGCAACCCCGCCGTTCTTGCCGAGGCCGTGACGGCTGCGCACCAGGCCGTGCCGATGCTGGCGGCCTTTGTGCGCGCCTGCGACGACTACGCCCGGGCACGTCAGCTGGTCTGACCCGCGCCCGGCCGCCGGCGCTCGAAGGCGATAATTCCGGATGGCCTCTTCATCCCCCAAAGTCACCGCTGCTGCCTTCCTGCCCTTCGCCTTGCCCGAGATCGGCGAAGAAGAGATCGCCGAAGTGGTGGACACCCTGCGCAGTGGCTGGGTCACCACCGGCCCCAAGGCGAAGCGCTTTGAGGCCGACTTTGCCGCCTTCCTGGCCGCACCGGGCGCCGAAGACCCTGCGGGTCTGCACTGCGTGGCCGTCAACTCCGCCACCGCCGGCCTGCACCTGGCGCTGGAGGCCCTGGGCATCGGCCCCGGCGACGAGGTCATCACCACCACGCACACCTTCACCGCCACCGCCGAGGTGGTGCGCTACCTGGGTGCCGACGTGAAGCTGGTCGACATCGACCCGGCCACGCTGAACATCGACCCGGCTGCGATCGAGGCCGCCATCACGCCGCGCACGAAGCTGATCATGCCGGTGCACTACGCCGGCCTGGCGGCCGACATGCCGGCGATCCTGGCCATCGCCAGGAAGCACGGCCTGAAGGTGGTGGAAGACGCGGCGCACGCGCTGCCCACCACCTGCGGCGGCCGGCTGGTCGGCACGCTGGGCAGCGACGCCACGGTATTCAGCTTCTACGCCAACAAGACCATCACCACCGGTGAGGGCGGC